>DHIV01000048.1:22024-24208 GCA_002403995.1 Gallionella sp. UBA4737
GTTGCCGATGTAGCACATCACATGGTCGCGCAAAATGCCGGAGGGGATCAGGTGCAGCACGGTTTTCTTGCCGGCTATCACCAGGGTATGGCCGGCGTTATGGCCGCCCTGGAAACGCACCACGCCTTGCGCATGATCGGTCAACCAATCGACTATCTTGCCCTTGCCTTCATCACCCCATTGAGTGCCGATCACCACTACATTCTTAGCCATTACCGAACTTTCGAATTTGAAAAATCACCAATTTAATAATCAAAGCGCAACCACCTGCCAAACACCGTCGCGCAATACCAGCTCTCGATCGCATTGCAACTCCTTGCGCAATTTCGCGTCGCCGAGCAGATCCACCACCACCGCCTCGCCCGACGCGCGCAGCTGAGTGATCTTGTCGAACAACGCGGCATCATCGAGGCGCGGCGCGCATATACCCAACCTGGCCGTTTGTGGCGGCAGCAGGCGATACAATTGGCGCAGGTCCATGCTGAACCCGGTTGCGGCGCGCGCGCGTCCGAAGCACTTGCCAAGATCGTCATATCGTCCGCCCAGCGCGATCGCATCGTGGCTGCCGGCATGGTAGGCGGCGAACACCATGCCGCTGTGATAGTGGTAGCCGCGCAGATCGGCGAGGTCTATGCCCACACTGGACACCAGCGGCTGCAATTTGCTGGAAATATTCTGCAGGTCCTCCAGTGCCGAGCGAATTTCTGCATAGTCGGGCAGCATCTTGCGTGCCTTGGCCAGCACATAGTCACAATTGCCATACAGTATCGGCAGTGCCAGCAAAGCGTTGCGCAGAGTCGCCTCCAGCGGCTGCGCCAGCGTTTGCAAAGACGCACTGTCCTTGCTTTGCAGCGCGGCGAACAATTCATTTTCCAGTTCTTTGCTGATCTTTGCATGGCTTATCAGCGCGCGGAACACGCCGACATGGCCGAGGTCGAGATGGACATCTTTGACGCCCAGCAGAGCCAGCGATTGCAGCATCAACTGCTGGATTTCCTGGTCGCTTTCCAAGCCGCCATGCCCATACAGTTCGGCGCCGATCTGCAACAGTTCGCGGGTGCGCGTCAGTCCGATCGGCTGGGTATGCAGCACGCTGCCGGCATAACACAGGCGCGTCACACCCTGGCGGTTGAGCAGATGCGCATCGATGCGCGCCACTTGCGGCGTGATGTCGGCGCGCAATGCCAGGGTGCGGCCGCTCAACTGATCGACCAGCTTGAAAGTGCGCAGATCCATGTCAGCGCTGCCATCGATCAGCAGCGATTCGGCATATTCCAGCAACGGTGGTGCGACCAGCTGATATCCCGACTTGCGCATCAGCTCGAGGAATTGCGCTCGCATCCTTTCGATGCCCCACGCCTCATCGGGCAGCATGTCATCTACATATTCGGGGAGCAGCCAGTTTTGCATCAGGGAACCATCACTTGATCCAATAAAGCAATATTATTCCGGACAACATCGCGGTGATACCGACGAAGCGCAATTGCCCATCCGTCAGCGTCACCAGCTTGCGGAAAGTTTCACGCCACAATCCAGGCAACACGAAAGGCAACATTCCCTCGATCACCAGCATCATCGCCAAACCAAGCAGCCAATAATCGAGCACACTACTTACCAGCCTTGCTTGGGGTCTTTAAATACTTGAAGAAGGCCGAACTCGGATCCAGCACCATCACGTCGCTCTTGTTCTTGAAGCTCTGCTTGTAGGCTTCCAGACTGCGGTAGAACGCATAGAACTCGGGATCATGGCCAAATGCAGCCGCGTACAAAGCGGAGGCCTTGGCATCGCCCTCGCCTTTGGTTTTCTGCGCTTCGCGATAAGCCACGGCCAAAATCACTTCGCGTTGCTTGTCGGCATCAGCCTTGATCTTTTCACTGTCGGCCGCACCGGAAGCGCGCAATTCATTGGCCACACGCTTGCGCTCGGCATCCATGCGGCGATATACCGAATCGCTGATCTCCGCCGGGAAATCCACCCTCTTGAGGCGCACGTCCAGCACCTGCACGCCTATTTTGCGCGCATCAGCATCGGTCTTGTCGCGCAACACATTCATGATCTGTTCGCGTTCGCCGGACACCACCTCGTGGATGGTGCGCTTGCCGAATTCCTCGCGCATGCTGGAATTGACCGTCTGCATCAGGCGTGTAGCGGCGCGCATTTCATCGCCTCCAACGCTGATGTAA
>DHIV01000065.1:0-152 GCA_002403995.1 Gallionella sp. UBA4737
GGTGTTGATGATGCTGAAAATGAGAAAACCGGTCTAGGTCAGTCCCCAGTCCTCAGACCTTAGTCCTTGCCTCTTGTCCCTCAGTCCTCAGTCCTTGTCCCTCGATGCTGCGCGATCAGTTGAAGAAGCTGCGCGAGAGCGTGCTGATCTCG
>DHIV01000065.1:418-652 GCA_002403995.1 Gallionella sp. UBA4737
AGCGTGCTGATCTCGCCGTTGTGAGGTTCAGGTATTGCAATAATTGAGACGAGTAATTCGCCTAAATCTGGTAGGATTCGCCGCTAATTAGCGCATAAAATGCGAGCTATTCCCCCGCGAATGGAGTTATTTATGAATCGCACAAAAGCATTACAGCTGCTTACTCAACACAAGGCGCAGTTGTCTAGGCAATTTGGCGTAACCCGTCTAGCCTTGTTTGGCTCCACGGTGCGC
>DHIV01000065.1:903-1092 GCA_002403995.1 Gallionella sp. UBA4737
TTGTTTGGCTCCACGGTGCGCGATACTGCCCGCGAGGATAGCGATGTGGACGTGCTCGTGGCTTTTGAAGGAGCGGCGACCTCCAAACGCTACTTCGGTGTCCAGTTCTATCTGGAAGATTTGTTGAAGTGCCCGGTGGATCTGGTGACAGAAAAGGCGCTTCGCCCCGAACTGCGTCCATCCATCGAA
>DHIV01000065.1:1362-7077 GCA_002403995.1 Gallionella sp. UBA4737
CGCTTTTACCTCGACGACATGATATCTTTCGCCGAGAAGGCATACTGACCCCATTAGTTCGGCTATGAAAATTCGCAAATGTAGCTTACCGGATTCATCAGGCAGTGACTCTCAACCGAGCCCGGCAAATCGAACATTTTTGGAGATTTTCTAAATTCAAATAGGCGATAAAGGTGGAACTCCTTTGTGTTCTCTTGAGCAAACCTAACTTCACCACGACTTACAAAAAACGGGGTTTCCTTGCCAAAGGCCGTCGTTTTGACCTCAATAAATCTTTCACGTCCAGATGGTTCGAAAGAAAGAATATCGTATCCGAGTCCATCGCCTTTAGTTTTTGCGACATGCTCCACTTTATCTGCTAAAGCTTTGTGACCAAGGTTGTGCAACCGGAAGTGCTCAAAGTTCAAGACGAATTCCTCCCCAGCGCAACCGAGCGCAGCGTTTCTGGCTTCACGCTCAAAATAATCACGTTTTTGAGGAACAGGTAATCGATAGTGGCTATTGCTAGGCTCTCTAGCCGTTGTTGCCAACCGCGGAGCTTCGACTAGGAGTTTGCTGAAATCCTCAATCAACGGAGTGACAGCAGGAGTCGAAGACGCAGTTAATGCGGCACTATCAAGCAGATGATCTTGAGCAATGCGATATTCAACGACTTCGCGCAAGAGAAGTTGATAGTGCCCGCGAGGTTTGTAGCCTGGAATCCAAGGGAAACCTAACTCGAGAAGGATGGCGCTAATGTTTTGGTGTTTGAGTTCAATTGCACCTTCCGTTCGATTATTTAGTTTCGCAAGCAGTCCACGGCGGTGGGTTGTCTTGTTGTATGACTGCCCTGACAATTCAAGTAGCAGCATGTGCAAGTAATCAGCAACCGTCGCTTCAACTTCAGTTCGATCCCATTCCATGATAATTTAGTTCCGCTTAGTCTAAATATTTGCGATTGTTTCACGACTCTGGCAAGCGCAGTCTGTTTGTTCACGGGCGTAGTCGCGCAAGCTAAACTTCGTGGAGCATTTTACGTGTAATCCGGGACAGACCACGTTTTCTTGAGAGAATAAATTGAAAAAAGACGGACGTTACGATGTCTCTGATCTGACGGAAGCTCAGTTTGAGCCCGGCTCGAATGACCATGTGCTCAAGAACCGGCTCGGCATCAAGTCACCGCAAGAGATGGACGTTGCTGAAGCCCGTGCACTTGAAAGGGCGATGAACAGCTTCATCGGGAGTTACGGTGAAAGTCATCGCTTCATGGTAGCTGACCTTCTTGTGCTGCACAAAGACTGGCTTGGCGAAATTTACGAACGCATGCGGACGCATGGGGTCAGGTCTTGCATTAACACATTTCCCCGTAGCTCCGGTATCGTAGCCTGCACCGTTCCATTCTCTCGGTACTTGTGCACAACTACCGAAACTATGGAACAAAGCTAATCGAGGCTAATAGCTATTGATTGTGGTGGCTGAGTTCGACGCAAGCGAGATTCTGCTCTGCCAATGCATGCTCGATTTCTTTGTGGTGATCCAGCAGGATGTTGAGCACGACGGTTTTGGAGTGGTTGGGGATTTTCAGCCAGACAACTTGCGGCGGGTGGCCCGCAACCAGTGAGCGTTCCTGAAAATCAGAATCACGGCTGACGATCACGAAGCCGTTGTCTTTTGCATATTGCCAGATTTCAGAATCGCTCTTGCTCTCCAAGCCAAGCAAGGCAACTTGTGTTGAGCCGGGGAAGGATGTTTGCAGGAAGGGGACGATGCGCCTCGACAGATTTTCGTCGAGTAGCAGTTTCATTACACGGCCACGGTGTACAGGTTGTGTTCGCGGTCTGCGGCGAAGGCGAGGCAGGCGCGAATATCCGCAGGCTCTAGCTCCGGGAAGTCTTCGATGATGTCTGTTTCGCTCATGCCTTCGGCAAGCATCTCCAGCACATCATAGACGCTGATGCGCAAATTGCGGATGCAAGGACGCCCGCCACGTTTGCTGGAATCAAGTGTAATGCGAGAGTCAGTCATGTTTCGCCACCTTGCTGGTTCGGTTGTTGAGTACACTATAAGGGACATGGCGCGATTATTCAACAGCGTTATTGGGCTTTGGTATGATTGCCGCGATACAAGCGGGCATGGATAAGAACTACCAGCCGATGGAAAAGTTGTTCGCCGGGATTATCGAGAAGAGCGTTGCGTCGTCTTAAGCGGGGTGGTGTTCCTGGTTTCTTGCAGCATGCGCGCGATTGAATCAACTGAGGCACCCGTCTCGATGGCGGTGGAACTGGAGACGTTGGTGATCAGCAGCTTGCGGAGTTTTTCCGGGTCGCGCAGATACGGGTTGGTCTCGATGAGCGGCTTTTGTTTCATGTTTAAATTGTAGCAGAAGTAGACACCGAAATGCCGATTCGCCCCGAATTATTGAGCTTTACATAATTCATGACGATTGAGAGATTTACCGTAGGGCGGGCTATGCCCGCCGTGTCGGGCGGAGCCCGACCTACAAAATGCCAAGACGCTGTCTTCAATTACGTAATCATCAATAATATCTCCGCAAGCACGCTGAACACTTTTGCCCTCGACATAACCAGCGGGGGTGGGGAATGTGTGCGAAGAGCTATTCGCAGCGCTCGCCCGGTTTCAGTTCAAAGAAGCGGGGAAACTCGGTGGGGTGTCCCGCCAGCACTTTTACGCAATCGCCCGCTTTGTAGTTTTGATAGCTCATCACTTCGATGCGCTCTGTGCTGCCCAGCGGCTGTACGGTGATGCGATTTGCGCCCTTGGCGATCTGCGGGGGCTGGTGGCTGTCGCCCACTGTGGTGCCGATGCCGAACGATATCCCGCCGAAGCTGCCGCCGCTGCCTGACCCGACGCCAAAGCCCATGCCGGCATGGGTGTCGCTGGGCGTGTTCGCCTGCGCTTGCTGGCGCTCGATCTCGGTGTATTCGTGTATGTCCACCACGGTCGCCAAGCGCACGTAACGCGCATCATCTTCCAGCCTGGGTGTGCTCTGGCATGCGGTCAGTAATGCCAGCAGTGTCGCTACGATCACGGTCTTCATCATGGCGCCTTTCGTCCGGGTTTCAGATGCACTTTACTCCTTTATCCGGAGTGATTGCCAGCCTCGGAAGACTAACTGGGTCAGCATCGAAATACTTTTTATGAAAAAAGCCCAGCACCCTTCGACAATGGACAACTGATATGACTACTAGCCATCTGACTAGGCTGTCCAAATACGACAGCCTAGTCATTGGTTATAGCCATTCGACTTGGCTATCAAACGACGATAGCCAAGTCGCTGGTTATGCGCGGGAATGACGGGGCGTCGATTGACTAAAGAACGTTCGTTCTCTATGATGCGGTTGTCGTTATGCCACCGACTGAAATATCCCCTGACATTCCTGAAGCAGGAGTTCTGACTATGCAACCCCAGCCCGCTATTTTCGAAGAGCATGAAATCCGCCGCGTGTATGACGAGGCCACGGAAACCTGGTGGTTTTCGGTTGTGGATATTGTGCAGGTGTTGACCCAGCAGCCGGATTACCAGACCGCCAGAAAATACTGGAACAAGCTGAAAGAGCGGCTGGGTAAGGAAGGCAGCCAACTGGTGACAAATTGTCACCAGTTGAAAATGGTTGCCGAGGACGGTAAGCAACGCCTCACCGATGTTGCCACCGCCGAGACATTGCTGCGTCTGGTGCAATCCGTACCCAGCCCGAAAGCCGAGCCGATCAAGCTGTGGCTGGCGAAGGTGGGTTATGAACGTATGCAGGAGATGGCGGACCCGGCGCTTTCGCTGGAGCGCGCCCGCGAGACCTGGCAGAAGCACGGACGCAGCGAGAAGTGGATACAGCAGCGCATGACCGGGCAGGAGACGCGCAACAAGCTGACAGATTATTGGAAAGAGCATGACATCAAGGAAGGCGAGGAATATGCGATCCTCACCAATATCATTCATCAGGAATGGGCTGAGGTGGATGTTAAGGAACATAAGGCGATGAAAGGTTTAAAGTCGCAAAACCTGCGCGACCATATGAGCGAGGCTGAGTTGATTTTTACTGCATTGGCGGAATTGTCCACACGCCAGATCGCCGAGAGCGTGGATGCTACGGGTATGAATGAGAATGAAGCGGCAGCGAAAACCGGCGGGGGTATCGCAAAAAAAGCGCGGCTAGAGCTGGAAGGCAAGACAGGCAGGAAAGTGGTTACGGCAGAAAATTATCTGCCACCTGCCAAGAAAAAATTAAGCAAGAAAACATCTTGAGCAAAAAGCCCGCGATACCCGACCAGCTGGAAAACCATCTTGCCGTTCTCACTGCCGATGAAAAAGCCGAGGTGGTCGCAAATTGCGACCACCTCGCAAAGCTAAAGTATTCGCCATCTTCCCTATGCCTTCACCGAACATGGCGCGTTGATGCTGGGCAACGTGTTGAAATCAGTACGCGCGGTTGAAGTGAGTCTGATGGTAGTGCGCGCCTTCGTTCATTTGCGCGAGCTGGTTTCTACCCACAAAGAGCTTTCGCAAAAACTCAAGCAGCTGGAACGCAAGGTCGGCGCACATGATCGCGCGATAGCAGAATTGATTAACGCCATTCGCCAGCTCATGACTCCGCTGGATCCCAAGAAGAAACGTCCCATCGGGTTCGCGCCGTGGAAAGAGAAATGATGCTGGAATAATGAGTGGCGCGACATTTATTCCAAGACGCCCTTCGAAAACCCCCAACCCTGCGTGATATTATTGCCCGCTATGAAACCCCATCCAGCTTCCCTGCAACGTTTCCTGTTTGAACAGTCTCATGTGCGCGGCGAGCTGGCGCATCTCGATGATGCCTGGCGCGCTGTGCTGGAGCGGCACGACTATCCCCCGTCCTTGCGCGCGGTGATGGGCGGCCCGAGAGTTTTTCTGTATGATTACAGACAGGAATGCAGGAGCAATCAGCAATGAAACCATCGGAATTACTCGCGTCACACCGCAATGAAATTTGCCGCATGGTTGCACAAAACCATGTGTGCAATCCGCGCGTGTTCGGCTCTGTGTTGCATGGTGTCGATACGGGCAGTAGCGACCTGGACCTGCTGGTTGATCCGTTGCCGGGAACGACCTTGCTGAACCTGGGTGCGCTTCAGGTCGAGCTTGAGCGGTTGCTTGGCGTGCCCGTGGATGTCCTTACACCCGGCGATCTGCCGCAGAAATTTCGCGATACGGTGCTCAAGGAAGCCGTCCCGGTATGACCCCTCACGGTTTGCGCCAGGCTGATTACCTCTCTCACATGCTGGAGGCGGCGATACTGGCGCAAAGCTATGTGGAAGGGCTGGGCAAAGCCAATTTTCTCGGTGACAAAAAAACCCAGCAGGCGGTTATCCTCAACATTATGGTGATCGGCGAGGCTGCGACCAAGCTGGCCGACGAGTATCCGGAATTCGTCTCAGGATTTCCGCAAGTGGAATGGAAGAGCATGCGGGGTATGCGCAACCGGCTGGCGCATGGCTATTTTGATATCAATCTCGACATCGTCTGGGAAACCGTGAAACAGGCTCTGCCTGAACTCGAAAACAAACTCCGTCAAATACAGCAGTCGCTGTGACCAGAAGTGCGGCACGCCGCTCCAATCTGGATCACATCCAGACCTCAGGGACAGCTGGATATTCACTTCAAGACGCCCTTCGAAAACTCCCAAGCCTGCGTGTTATCATTTCAGCCATGAAACCTCATCCCGATTCCCTGCAACGTTTCCTGTT
>DHIV01000065.1:7408-7557 GCA_002403995.1 Gallionella sp. UBA4737
CGGTGATGGGCGAGTTGATGGCGGCGGCTGTGCTGCTCGCGGCGACGCTGAAGCTGAAAGGTTCGCTGATCCTGCAGATACAGGGCCGGGGGCCGGTGACGCTGCTGGTGGTGGAGTGCGACGGTGAGCTGAATGTGCGCGCCACGGCG
>DHIV01000013.1:0-419 GCA_002403995.1 Gallionella sp. UBA4737
CAAGGGCAAAGCCTTTCCGACCAGGGAAGATATCGTTGAGTATGGGAATCGGTTAGGACTTAACGGAGAAGAGGTGGCAGAAATCCTTGTGCGTATTGAGGATGCTTATAGTGCAGTGATAGTGAGGTGCGAAAACGACCCCAGATATCAGGGTGACAGCTTGCTTGCGGATCTCCAGAAAGCGATCGAACACACTGGGTTGCGAAGTCATATGCCTTCAAGCGGGATTGCAGGCGTGTGATGGTAACGCCGCGATACAGTAAGGATGTCGTTAATCTGTGTCTTAAATATCAATAGCAAAGCAGTATTTTTGAGAATGGTACAAACAATGGTATCACCAAGTTTTACAAAATAAAATTACCTGTAAAATCAATTTGAAGAGTGTCTCGTTTACAATTGAGTGGGAGTAGCGACCCGGA
>DHIV01000013.1:634-773 GCA_002403995.1 Gallionella sp. UBA4737
AGTGGGAGTAGCGACCCGGACACGTTACCGGCGCAGCCGGCCGTTTGCGGGAAGGGTCGCCATCCGCGAATAATGCGGACGAGTGAACATCGTATGTCTGTCTGAGCGGATACCCCGACACGGTGCGGCGGAGCCGTCC
>DHIV01000013.1:1075-5506 GCA_002403995.1 Gallionella sp. UBA4737
GCTGGCTTGCGCCAGTAACGTGTCATAGCCGCCGCCTTCGGAGGGCAGAGCAGGGGCCCCGCTTGCGGGGATGCGACCCCGGAGAGGATGCGCCAGCGAAACACTGAATCTCGAATTCACTGAGAGTGATACTGAGCGGGCAGCACCGACACGGTGCAGCGCAGCCGTCTGGTGCGGGAGGTGGCGCTGTTATGAGGTATGCAAATCTGTTCAGGTAATCAATGCAACCTCGACACGGTGCGGGCAGTGTCGCCACCAGCGAAAAACCAGTCAAGATTCCATTTCTTTTACCCTAGGCAGGGATTGCGATCAATGGCGAGAATTTGATCAGAAGCGCCCTGATTACCACGCAAGCAAAATCCCATGTTCACAAGTCAGTTTTAAGGTATTCTTACCCCAAAAAGATGTGTTGGAAGACCAATCTACACCAAGCTTAATCAAGCTAGTCAGGGGATTGTTACAATATCGTTGTGAATCCGCAAAAGGAATTATTTTGATCAGAAACCTCACCGTTTCATATGCCGCGATTTGCGCGCTGATTTTGCTGTTTGCAGTCTTTGCCGGCCCGGTCAGGGCTGGTGATTTGTTGCTGTTCCCCAGCATCACTTCGGAACATCAATCAGAACAGGACACTGAACTGGCTGCCAAGAAATTCATTCCTGCGGTCGACATTTTCTACACTAGCGAAATCAGTCAAACCCGCTTCCTGGCCGAATTTTTGAAATCTTCCCGGGAGGCCGAGCTGGAGCGCCTGGAGTTCGGCTGGCGCATCATGCCGGGGAAAACACTGTGGGCCGGGCGTTTTCATAATGCGCTCAGTTTCTGGAATACTCAAATGCACCACGGCGATTTTCTGCAATCGTCGCTTAGCCGCCCGACAGTGGCCAACTACGAAGATGAGCACGGACCTCTTCCCGCCCATATCAGCGGCTTGCTGCTCGAAAGTTCCCGCACCGCAGGCGATTCTGAAATCAATTACATGGCTGGTCTGGGCATCGGCCCCACATTTAACACAACGCTGGAGCCGCTCGATCTGCTTAACCCCGGTCATCCTGGGAAATTGGCTGCCAGCTTTCGTCTGGGCTACCACCCGGAAGCCGGCAATCCGAACCAGTTCGGCGCCGCGATCGGTTATGCCCGGATACCATTAAGAAACGCGCTGATTGATCCGGTAAGCCATGTGCTTGTTGATGAAGTGCGGCAAACCGTATTCAGCACTTTCCTGAATATAGAGAAAAACAATTTCCACATGATAGGGGAACTGTTCGTTTTCGATGACCGCGTGTCGGGCGCCGGCAACTCCAGCCGATACTCCACGGTCAGCGCCTATCTGCAGCCGGAATACAAGATAGGCGAAAGCGGCAGGACAACCTTGTATGCCCGGGTCGAAACTACCCCGGGAGCGGCAAACGATGGATATTTGTCGCTGCTACCAGAATTTTCACCTCATCAGGGATTAGCCGGCCTTCGTTACGATATCACGCCAACGCAAGCGATCAAATTCGAAGCAGGGAGAACAACCCGCCAGGACTCCCTTCAATTCAATTCCATCGGCGCTCAGTGGAGCATGGTATTGCCTTTGTGAAATCCATTATTGCCATTTTGTTCGCCGCCTGTGTGCTGCTTGCGGCGCCGATGGCACATGCAGAAGAGCAGCGCGTCGCGATCATTGTAAACGCGGAGTCGGACATCACAACAATCTCGGCCAAAGAGGTACGCCGTGCCTATCTGGGGGCAAGCATCGTGCTGAATGGCATTGAAATAAAACCACTGCTCAATCAGACCGATAAATTGGCAGACGAAGTGTTCTTGCAAAAAGTAATGTTCATGTCTGCCGAAGCTTATGAACGGCAACTCATCTCGCGCACGTTTCAAGGCGGGAGCCGCCCGAAGGCCTATGAAAACCTCACAGCCCTGCTCACTGCGTTGCATAGCGACAACGCAGCAATCACTTTCTTGCTGTATGAAACAGCGGTCGTCACTCCTGGAATCCGGATCATCGGCAATCTATGAGCAGATCATCCGGGATTAGGCGCTTTTTTTCCGGCTACAGCGGGCGCATGTTGATTGGGATGCTGGCCATACATACCATTCTGGTGCCGCTGGTTTTTGTCGGGGTGTTGCTGATCCTGCAACAGGATTATCAATCCCAGTTCATCAATAACGCGCGCTCGCAATCCTATCTGCTGGCAACCCTGATCAGTGAGGATCCCAGGCCAGCCAGGATAAAGAGCATCATTAACGACCAATTGCTGGCAGGACAAGTGGCGCTGGCAGAATTCACAAGCATTGACGATCCCGCCGGCAACGATTTCAAGGAAGATTTTTTCTTCGGGCAGGGAGGCGACAGGATTTATCACATCGTCATACCGGTGCTGAATTCGAGCGATAAACCGATCGGCAAACTGCGGGTAGGCTTCGACGAGACCCCGGTGGATGAGCACGTCAAACAGACTTATCGCTGGGGCCTGCTGGTGGGGTTTGGTTTCATAATCGTATCGCTGTTCTTTGTGTTTTTTTTCGGCCATCTCCTGACGCGTTCCATGCGCCAGTTACGCGATGCTGCGGGGCGCATCGCCAACGGCAACATCAATGAGCGCCTGGTCCTTACCACCAATATCAACGAAGTGCAGGATATGGCGGTAGCCATGGAACACATGCGCGGCAAGCTGGTCTCCAGAGAGCGCGAAATCGCCTTGCATGCGGCACGACAGAGTGCCGTGCTGGATACCGCTGACGAAGGCATCATCACTCTCGATGAACAATGCCTCATCCAAAGTCTGAACCCCGCGGCGGAGAGAATCTTTGGCTACAGCAAGGATGAACTGATCGGCACCTCATTTTCCCGCTTGCTCATACCGAGCGATATTGAACGGTTCGTATCTCGAACCGGCCAACCCATCCCCCTGTCGCATCAAGAACTCACCGGACTGCGCAAAACCGGTGAAATATTTTTTTTGCTGCTCTCGATCAGCGAAGGCAATGTCAGCAATACCCGGTTTTTCACGGTGATGGCGCGGGACAATAGCGAGCGCCACATATTTGAAAGCGAACTGGAATATCTGGCCACACACGATACCCTGACCGGCTTGCCCAACCGGACATTGCTCTACGATCGCCTGGAGCAGGCGATCACCCAGTGCGCTCGAGCCAGAAAACTGGCGGCGATATTGTTCATCGACCTTGACCGCTTCAAAACTATCAACGATACGCTGGGTCATGCTGCCGGTGACAGTATCCTGAAAGAGGTTGCCATACGTTTGCGCGGTTGCCTGCGCGAGGGCGACTCGGTCGCCCGCAACGGAGGCGACGAGTTCACGTTGGTGCTGCCTATGCTCAACGACCCTGGCGATGCCGCAGTGATCGCACAAAAAGTTCTTGCCACGCTGGTTAAATCTTTCAAGCTGAACAGCGAAGATTTATTCATCGGCGGCAGTATCGGCATCAGCCTCTACCCGAACGACGGCAGTTATGCAGACAGCTTGCTTAAAAATGCCGATATCGCGATGTATCAGACCAAGGCAGCCGGCGGAAACGCTTACCGGTTCTACAGCGCTTAAGCTCCGGGTATCAACGCCGCCCTGTCAGACTGTCAGCAGGGCGTTACGCAATGCGTCCTGTTGTTCTGATTGGGTGAGCGCCGCACCGCTGATCCAGAACACATCCTCAGCGCGGCTTCCCAATGTGTTGATCTTGGCACGATGCAAGCGGATGTTGTGTTTGTCCAGCACGAGCGCGATGCGCGCCAGCAGCCCCGGACGATCTCCGGCAATCAGCGAGAGCACATGCATTCCCTTGTTGTCCGGCATGATCTCGACCTCGGTGTTGAGCGGAAAGTGCTTTAGCTGACGGCTGACTCTGCCCGTCGCGGCAGGTGCTATCGGTTTGGCCTGCATGATTTGCCGCGCCAGTTCGAATTCGATATAGGTCATGATGTCGCGGTATGCCGTATCGCTGCGCGTAACGTCCATGATCTGGAAGCTGTTCAGAGCGTAGCCGTGCAGCGTGGTGTGGATCTTGGCCTCGACGATGGTGTAATTCATGCGCGCAAAAAAATCACAAATGCGCGCGAACAGTCCGCGCTGATCCATGCAATAGACCATGACCTGCAAGCCTTCGCCGGCGCGGCTCAGCCGCGCCTTCACGATAGGGGTGGTCGTGTTCACCTTGAACGCCAGCAAGCGGGTATGCCAGGCGATTTCCTGCGCCTCATGATCCAGAAAATAACTGTCGTCGAGCTGCGCCCATAACAGTTGGTAGGACTCGGCCGTCATCGCATAAAGATTGAGCGTGGTTGCGGCCTGCTTGCGGATATCGTCAATGTGATTGGTGGTTTTGCCATCGCTCAGGAAGCGCCGGGTTGCGCGGTACAGGCTCTCTATCAGCTTGGCTTTCCAGGCATTCCATATTTTCGGGCTGGTGCCGCGCACA
>DHIV01000027.1 GCA_002403995.1 Gallionella sp. UBA4737
AAACAGAACCCGCAATTATGCCAATTGCCAACTTGGATGTCAAACTGAATTAGCCCATATGTGCAGTATAGCCAGCAATATGCAGGGCGAGTCAATTCAACAAAGCCGTCTTGAGTCTGCCGAAAAGCTCAGGACAATGAAGTATTGCTGCTTCCAGCGACAGAAAAAATACAGCGAGTTGCTGAATTCACGATTCGCCATTTTCAACGCTCGCTCCCCCCAACACTGTCAAAAGTGAGGATAATTTACCCCGCAAACATTGCAATTCGCCCACCCCCAAGGAGGCCGCATGGAAATCACCTGCTACCGCAATACCGAATTGCAGCGCGAGCCGCGTCATCTGCGGGCCACGGTTTATAACACCGGACACTTGCTTTTGAAACATAGCAACGATGGCGTTGTATTCGTGCCGATACGCAGCATGCAATATCTCGCGGTGATAGATTATGAAGAGATCATTTTTCTCGACAGCGCAAACAAAAGCTGGGTGGAAATCGCCTGGCAAAATTTTCGCCCGCAGCAGCGTAACGCGCTCACAGAGGCGGTACCCTATGAAGCCGTTTACTACACCTCAGGGGCAGCGGAAACCATGAAACGCCTGCAGGTCGAGTTACCTTCGGCACTCAAGGCGCTGGCCGCAAAAACCAGCCCATCTAACGCGGCCCGCATTATCAAACTCCCTCGCAGTCAGTTCAACGGCTAATCGTCATCGCCGAGTTCGGGGTCCCACCCTTCCGCTTTGGCGCGCGCGATCGCTTCCTGGTGTATGCGTATATAACGTTGTAGTAGTTCCGCTGGCAGGCGGCTCGGCAGATGCGCATACTTTTCCCATTCTGCCCATATCTTTTCGTAAAGCACTTGCAACTGGCCATCCGTCCAGCCAGCGCAATCTTCCGTATCGGGAATCAAACCGAACACCCAGGCGTCCTTGACCATTTGCCCCCAATGCGTCATGCCGCCGTTTTGATCGTTGTGCAAACCTGCGTAGCCTGATTGTTTCATGTTGATTACCTCGTTAGTCCAGCGTAGAGCAGCGGCAATTTCTCCGGCAGCCGCTCCACGTGGTCGACAACCATGTAATTCTTGCTGCCAAAGATACGCGAAACATATTGGTCTGCGCGCGGATCCAGCGTCATGCAGAAAGTCGTAATGCCGTTACGGGCTGCGTCCTCGACCGCCTTTTTGGAATCATAACGCAGATACTGCGGGTCGCGCACATCGATGTCTGCCGGCTCACCATCGGTGATCACCATCAATAATTTCCTGGCGGATTTTTGCCCGCGCAGATAATGCGTGGCGTGGCGGATAGCCGCGCCCATGCGCGTGGACAACTGGCCGGTCATGCCTGCCAGCCGCGCCTTCGGCGCGTCATTGTATGGCTGGTCGAAATCCTTGAAACGGTAATACTCCACATCGTGCCTGCCATCTGAACAGAATCCATGTATCGCAAATGGATCGCCTATTTTATGGATCGCATCCGACAGCAGCACGCAGGCCTGGCGTGTCAGGTCCAGCACGGTTTGCTCCTGCCCGAGCACTTTTTCATTGGTCGATTCGGACAGGTCCAGCAACACCAGCACCGAAATATCACGCACCTTGCGCACCGAACGCATCATGATGCGCGGGTCGGGCTGTATGCCCATGCGGAGATCTATCATGCTGCTGATCGCGGCATTGATGTCGATCTCATCGCCATCTTCCAGCTTGCGGATGCGCTGCACGCCCTGCGGTTGCATCGCATCCAGCAAAAATTTCAGGCGTGATGCGATGAGTTTGTTATCCGCGGTGATTTGAGTTATCAGTTGCAGGTCGCCCGTTTTGGGGCGCTTCTCCATCACCGTTGCCCAAGCCGGGCGCTCGAGCTGGATCTGATAATCCCATTCCGCATAGTGATACGGCTCTGAAACAGGTTCCTTGCCTTCCAGCTCGTTATAGCTCACGCCATTATCTTCGTAAGGAAAGAACTCCTCCGACATCACCCAAATCTCTTGTGCGTCATCGCCGGCGGTCTCGACATCGATTTCATTGGCAAACTCCATCACCGACACATGTTTGCGCACTTGCTTGATCGTTTCGAAGCCCGCGGCTTGCGACTTGTCGAAATCGAATTCCTCGAATTCCCAGAAATAACGATTGTCATCGCGATAGGGCGCGCTCAATGTGTCGGTGCGCGGATTGAATGCGATGCGCTTTTGCAGCAAACCATGCGCCAATGCCACGCCGATTTCCCAGGAAATCGTGTTATCCGCCAGGCGATCTGCGGCTTGCGCGAACAGCGCGCGCCCATCGGCTATCCACGCATCATCATCCTGATAATCGCTATCCAGCAGCGCGCGAGCCAGACGGTTCAAATAATCTCCCGCCGTGCTGGTCTGTCCTGCTTCCGCGGTATGCAGCCTGGACCATAATTGCCTGAGGCCGGGGAATGCGCGTATAGCAAGCGTTTCGACACGCGCATCCTCGATCACGCTGATCACCGCGATCTGCAATGGGTTCAAAGCCTCCGCAGAGATCGGTTCGCGTGTATACACCAGGTGCGCGGCGCAATGTGCCGCCGAGGCGCGGTATATCTCCAGGCCCGGCACCTGTTGGTTACCCTCACCCGAACCCTCTCCCGCAAGCGGGCGAGGGGCTGAACGTTCCCCCTGCGGGGGAATAAAATCGTCATACGCATCGGGCAAGTGCATAAAATAATCTTCGATATAAGGCTTGTAACCTTCGCGCGACTCGAAATCACCACTGGTGGGACGCATGAAAAAATCCCGCGCCCACAAGGCGCGCAGATACATATTGATACGCCGCTGCACATCGACGAACAGCGTGCCCTTGCGCTCTTTTTGCAGCATCGCCAGCGACTCTTTGGATTTCAGGCCGAAGTAAGCCACCTGCTCTTCAAAATTGGTTTTGTGCGCATGCGCACCCCAGGTCGCCCAGCGGCGCAGGCCGCCCAGAGTGAGCTGCCCCAGCAAGGCCTCCAGATTTTCCAGCATCGGGCGCAGGCCGCGCGGAACCTGGTTGAGCAGAGTATTGATCAATTGCAGATAGGCGCCAAACAGGGCAGCGTCACCCAGGCGCTTGGCCGCGGTCGGTGCAGTAGCCACGATTGCTTCCAGCATTGAGCCGCTGGTTTTTGAGGCCAGCGCCATCACGGCATCCAGCAAGTCCACCACCGAATCTTCGCCGATCTCCTTGGCGATACTTGGCGCGCTCTGGATGAAGGTGATGACCAGCTCGCTGCCGCGCCCGAGATTTTTTAAAGCCCGCGCACCCTGCACGTAGTTCTCCAGGCCAAGCGGACTGAATACGCGCGCTGCTTCATACCAGGAGGACTGCAATACCTCGCTCGCATTCGTGCCCAATTCCTCGAGCAACTCTGCGTGATTTTCTAAAGAGAGGGACATTTATGCTTTCCAGGCGAAAACAAACCAGTCATGCCAAAGATCAGAAAAATGCGATCAGAAAAATGTCGTGACTGCGGCATCCAGCGCGTCGCGCATATCGGGATCGTCGGTGATCGGCCGCACCAGCGCCACACGGCACGCCGCTTTCGCCTCGACCCCCTTGGCGATCAGATTACCTGCATAAATCAGCATCCGCGTGGAAATCCCCTCATCCAAACCATGCCCCTTGAGGTTGCGTGCGCGTTCGGCGATCGACACCAGCTTGCCAGCGACCTCTGCGCTGATTTTACTTTCGTGCGTGACGATCTCGGTTTCCACATCGTGAGCCGGATAACTGAAATCCAGCGCGCCAAAGCGTTGCTTGGTGGATTGCTTCAGGTCTTTCATCAGGCTTTGGTATCCCGGGTTATAGGAAATCACCAGCTGGAAATCGGGATGCGCATGCACCAGTTCCCCCTTCTTCTCCAATGGCAATACGCGGCGATTGTCGGTCAGCGGGTGGATCACCACGGTGGTGTCCTGACGCGCCTCAACCACTTCATCAAGATAACAAATCGCACCATGCCGCGCTGCAACCGCCAACGGGCCGTCCTGCCAGCGCGTGCCTTGCGCATCCAGCAGGAAACGCCCCACCAGATCCGATGCGGTCATGTCTTCATTGCAAGCCACTGTGATCAGCGGCTTGCCCAGCTTCCAGGCCATGTATTCGACAAAGCGCGTTTTGCCGCAACCGGTCGGGCCTTTCAGCATCATCGGCATGCGCACTGAGTAAGCCGCCTGGTAAAGCTCGACTTCATCTGCGACCGCGCGGTAATAAGGTTCTTTTTCGATTCTGTATTGCTTGATGACGTCGCTCATATCGATTCCCTCTTTAATTGGCGCCCCAGAAAAAATCCCCGCCACCTTGCGGCAACGGGGATAGCTTTCGTTCGCCCGTGCGCGATTAAACCGTCTTGCCGCGGAAAATCACCATGTTCGTGCCTTGCGATTGCTTGAAATTGTCATAAGCCAGCAACCGGATATGGTTGTTCGGATTGGCTTTATGGCAAGCTTCTGCTTCCTTGATTACGGCATCCACATTGGTTTCGCCGAACATCGGCAGCTTCCACATGTACCAGTAGTTGTCCATCAGATGCTCAGGCTCGGTGTGTTCGATCGCCGGATTCCAGCCTTTTTTGACGATGTACTCGACCTGCTTTCTGATCTGCTCGGTAGTCATCGCCGGCAGGTAAGAGAAGGTCTCGAACTTGCGGCTGGCCGGGTCGCTGACGCGTGATTTGTAATCTTGCATTTCACTCATTTTGATTTCCTTTTTAATAGTCTGTTGATCAAGTCACGGCGCGTGATGCAAGCGCCGTTGGCTCGATGCTTACTTATGGGCTACGTCCAGCTTGTCCACCGTGTCGAATTCGAACTTGATCTCTTTCCAGGTTTCCATCGCGATCTTCAGTTCCGGGCTGCTGTTGGCTGCCTTGGTCAGGATGTCCTTGCCTTCTTTTTCAATTTCGCGTCCTGCGTTGCGCGCTTCCACGCAAGCTTCCAGTGCCACACGGTTAGCCGCTGCGCCGGCTGCGTTGCCCCATGGGTGGCCCAATGTGCCGCCGCCGAATTGCAAACATGCATCGTCGCCGAAGATGTTGACCAATGCAGGCATATGCCAAACGTGAATGCCGCCGGATGCAACCGGGAACACGCCCGGCATGGAACCCCAATCCTGATCGAAGAAAATCCCGCGTGAGCGGTCTTCCTTGATGAAGCTTTCGCGCATCAGGTCAACAAAGCCCAGCGTTGGTGCGCGGTCGCCTTCCAGCTTGCCCACCACGGTACCGGAGTGCAGGTGGTCTCCGCCGGACAGGCGCAGAATCTTTGCCAGCACGCGGAAGTGAATGCCGTGGTGCGGATTGCGGTCGATCACCGCGTGCATCGCACGGTGGATATGCAGCAGCATGCCGTTGTTGCGGCACCAGTTAGCCAAACCCGTGTTCGCACAAAAACCCCCGGTGATGTAGTCATGCATGATGATCGGTGCGCCGATTTCTTTTGCATATTCCGCACGCTTGTACATTTCTTCCGGAGTCGGGGCAGTCACGTTCAAGTAGTGGCCCTTGCGTTCGCCGGTTTCACGTTCTGCCTTCAGTGTCGCTTCCTGCACGAAGTCAAAACGGGCACGCCAGCGCATGAACGGTTGGCTGTTGACGTTCTCGTCATCTTTGGTCAGATCCAGACCGCCGCGCAGACATTCGTAAACTGCGCGACCGTAGTTTTTGGCGGACAGGCCCAGCTTGGGCTTGATCGTGCAACCCAGCAGAGGGCGGCCGTATTTGTTCAGGATATCGCGCTCGACCTGGATGCCTTGTGGCGGACCGCCGCAAGTCTTCACGTAAGCGATCGGGAAGCGCACGTCTTCCAGGCGCAATGCACGCAATGCCTTGAAGCCGAATACGTTACCCACCAGCGAGGTGAACACGTTAACCACAGAACCTTCTTCGAACAGATCGATCGGATAAGCAACGAATGCATAGAAGCAGGTATCGTCGCCGGGTACGTCTTCGATACGATAGGCGCGACCCTTGTAGTGATCCATGTCGGTCAACAGGTCGGTCCAAACGGTGGTCCATGTGCCGGTCGAAGATTCGGCCGCAACAGCAGCAGCAACTTCCTCGCGATCCACACCCGCCTGCGGGGTGATCTTGAAGCAGGCCAGCAAATCAGTGTCCTGGATCTTGTATTCCGGTTCCCAATAAGTTTGCCGATATTCTTTTACACCGGCGCTATATTTCTTGACTGCCATGATTGCACTCCCTCTCAAAATTTGCGGCGCGACGCGACGCGGTTAAAACACATACTGCATGGGAGGCATCGTAGCCTCCGCGACACATAAGGACAATTAAATTGTTTTGATGGTTATGATAATATCCCACTTATACATTGATTCTTAAGCGAGCCAGGATGCTACACCTAACTTTGCGACAATTACAGGTCTTTGAAGCCGCCGCGACCAAGCTCAACTTCTCTGTGGCGGCGAAACAGCTCTACCTTTCCCAGCCAGCCGTGTCGATGCAGATCAAGCAACTGGAGGAAAGTATCGGCCTGCCTTTGTTCGAGCAGATGGGCAAGAAGATATTTCTCACCGAGGCCGGCCGCGAGTTGTTTCATTACAGCCGCAACATCACGCAACAACTCGGCGAAATGGAGGCGGTGTTCGATGAAATGAAAGGCCTGGGGCATGGCAAGCTGACGATTTCGGTGGTCAACACTGCCAACTACTTCACCCCGCAATTGCTCGCCAGATTCTGCCAGCGCTATCCCAGCATCAATGTGATTCTGCAAGTGGCCAACCGCGATGCCGTCCTGAAACAGCTCGCCGACAACAGCACCGACCTGGCCATCCTGGGGCAACCGCCTGATGGTCTGGACATCAGCGCGGAGTCGTTTTTGGACAACCCGCTGGTGGTGATCGCCGCGCCCGACCACCCGCTCGCCAAACTCAAGCGCGTCAAATTCGCCCGGCTCGCCGAGGAAACTTTCCTGTCACGGGAACAGGGTTCCGGCACCCGCAGCGCAATGGAACGCGTCTTCGCACAACACAAGATCCAGCCACATATCAGTATGGAAATGGAAACCAACGAGGCCATCAAACAAGCGGTTCAGGCCGGCATGGGGCTGGGCATCCTGTCGCTGCACAGCATCGAACTGGAACTGGAGACCAAACGGCTCGCGATGCTCAATGTCGAACACTTCCCGCTGCTGCGACATTGGTTCGTAGCACATCGCAGCAACAAACGACTTTCCAGCGCGGCTTTGGCATTCAAGGAATTTTTGCTCACCGAGGCGAAAAGAATAATAACTGCGCGCTGAAGTACCCTGCACAAATCAGCAAAGCCATGCAGCCAAAATATTTATAGCTATACACAAGAGGATTTATTGGCGATGACAAGTCAGGCACAATGCGCTACGGGCATTGTCGATGCGCAAATAAGGATCATCGGGCGCATTGCCGGACTCCAATGAGTCTTCATGCGGTTTGTGGCATGACGCGCACTCGACAGTCACCCTGATATTCGAGCCATACAATTGAATCTCATCAGCATCCGGCCGGCCATTGCCGTTCCGGTCGAAGAACGCGATACCCTTGACTTGCCCATCCGGCACCCTGAAATCTGGATAGGCATTTGATCCGAGAGGATAGCTGACACCGACCGGATGATGAGACTTCGGGTTGGCATAAATCGAGCTGAAATCCCTGGCTCCCGGAATTCCGTTTGGCGAATGACAGGTTCGGCAATCAACATTTTGATCGGGCACCTTGGGCGCATATTCAATTTGCGCACATCCCAGCATAGATACGTCAAGCAGCGTGATGGCAAATAACGCAAGCAGGGATCTTTTTGGCATTGGTTTCAACTTGGGCATCAGCTTTGGCATCATCAATTCCCCCCAGAATTGAAAGTTCGTAAAATCGACAACGCTTACACTATACGCTTATAAAATCTGCGCCGCTTCTGCAAACGTCAGGCGCGGATTGCGCGTGAACAATTTGGCGTGGTCACCGTAACCGAGGTTGATCAGAAAGTTGGATTTGACCTTGCCGTCGGGAAAAAACTCCTTGTCCACTTTCGCGTTGTCAAAGCCGGACATCGGCCCGGCATCCAGTCCCAACGCACGAGCGGCGAGGATCAGATAGGCGCCCTGCAGCGTGCCATTGCGGAATGCCGTGGTGTCGATCAACGCCTGGTTGCCGGCGAACCACGAACGCGCATCGGCTTGCGGGAACAGTTTCGGCAGCTTTTCATGGAATTCGGTATCGTGCGCGATGATCGCGGTGACCGGCGCGGTACGTGTCTTTTCCACGTTGCCTGGCGACATCGCCGGCAGCAAGCGCTGCTTCGCTGCCGCGCTGCGAACGAACACGATGCGCGCCGGACTTGAATTGGCGCTGGTCGGCGCCCATTTCATCAAGTCGTAGATCTGTTGCAGCAGTGCGTCGCTGACCGGCTTGTCCAGCCATTCGTTGTGGGTACGCGCTGCGCGAAAGATGATGTCCAGGCTGCGGTCGTCGAGTTGCATGGTATTTCTCCTCATTTGAATTAAACTAGTTTACTCCACTCATATGCAATTGCATCAACAGGAACAGCCCAATAGAAATGAACCAAAAGATAATAGTAAAGATGAATCCGTTAGTCGTCGCGGCAGTCTATAAGTTCGTGAAGCTGGCCGATTGCGCGGCATTGCGCGCACCGTTGCTGGCGCAGTGCGATGCGCTGGGCATCACCGGCACACTGCTGCTCGCCGAGGAGGGCATCAACGGCACGATCGCCGGCACGCGTTCCGGCATCGATCAGATATTGGCGTATCTGCGCAGCGACCCGCGCTTGGCGGACCTGGAACACAAGGAATCCGCCGCCGACCATCCGCCATTCTACCGGATGAAGGTCAAGCTGAAGAAAGAGATCGTCACGATGGGCGTACCTGGCATCGACCCAACCGAGTTGGTCGGCCAATACGTCAAACCCGAAGACTGGAACGCGCTGATCAGCGACCCCAATGTGCTGCTGGTCGATACGCGCAACGATTACGAAGTGGAGGTCGGCACCTTCAAGGGCGCGGTCGATCCGCGCATCACCACCTTCCGCGAATTTCCCGACTACGTTAAGCAGCACTTCGATGCGGAAAAACAGCCGCGCGTCGCGATGTTCTGCACCGGCGGCATACGCTGTGAGAAAGCCTCGGCCTATATGCTGCAACAGGGATTTCCCGAGGTCTATCACCTGCAGGGCGGGATACTGAAATATCTGGAAAACGTTCCGGCGGAACAGAGCCTGTGGCAAGGCGAGTGCTTCGTGTTCGACCAGCGCGTCGCGGTGGGTCAAGGTCTGGCGCCGGGACATTACGAACTGTGCTACGGCTGTTCGCGCCCGATCACCGCCGAAGAAAAATCCTCGCCCAAATATCAGGCAGGCGTTTCCTGCCCGAATTGCTACGACAGCCTCACCCCCGAAAAACGCGCCGCCGCGCTGGAACGGCAGAAGCAGGTTGAGTTAGCCAAACAGCGTGGCGAGACGCACATAGGCAAACGGGGTAAAAAAGCCGCAAGGATTGTTTAGTTTGTAGCTTGGGTGGAGCGCAGCGTTACGCGGGTTGGATTTTTTGCAGGAAAAAGTCGCCCATCCATTTCCCCTTTTTATAGTCGATCGTAAGCCGCTTCGGCACGAAGGCCTCCGGCCTGACGATAGGAAAATCTTCCACGGGTGGCTCGACCTCGAAATCTTTTACGTTACAAGCCTTGGTCATCACCGGACGAAAGCCGATTTTTAAATGAGGACCGGCAGCGGAAAAACTTCCTGCCTGCGCATCTCCTCCAAACCTCACCGCCTTCCTGATCAGGCAGCTGAAATATAGCTCCATTTCAACAGCCAGTGGCTGGTCCAATTCCTGCAGCTTTTTATCGGCGGAGTTACTCCATTCCACTAGAACTTTCTTGCCAAGAATTTCGATGGTCTTTTGCATGTACGGTTCTCCTTGTAGTTCGTATATTGGGTTGAGCGCAAAGCCAAACATCAAAAACAAAACCAACTTCGCCGGGGGTAGCCCGGCAGCTAGTTACTTTCTTTTGCTTCGCCAAAATAAAGTAACCAAAGAAAAGGCGACCCAGGTTTACCGTCCCTGCGGGGTTCCCTCGATCAGCCGCAAGCAAGCG
>DHIV01000005.1:0-25095 GCA_002403995.1 Gallionella sp. UBA4737
GCGGTGTATCGGCAGATGAGTGATGTTCTGCTCATCAATAAAGATTTCTCCGCCATCGGCCGCGATCAGTCCCACGATCATGTAGAACGCAGTGGTTTTCCCCGCGCCGTTCGGACCGAGCAGGCCCACCACTTCGCCGCTCTTTACTGACAGGGATGCGTCGTGTACCACGGTGCGTGAGCCATATTTTTTTTTCAGACCGACTGCGCGAAGTTCACTCATATTCATTCCGTGGGAGCAGGGGTTTTACCGGGTATGGCCAGTGTATCCGATGCTGACGGTGAAGTTGCATCTTCCTTGGGCTTGGGCTGCAACACGGCACGCACCCGCTGCGGCGGGCCATCCTTCGAGTTTGCATCACTGCCGGTCACCTGAAAGATTTCGGTCTTGGCGTTGTAAGTAATATGATCGCCGCTTACCTCATCCCGATCGCGCTTGAGGCGCGCTTTTTCGTGGAAGTTTACCGTCTCGGTGCGCGTATCATACTCGATGCGTCCGCCATAACCTTCCACGTATCCATTCAAACCCTCGCGCTTTTGCCGGAACTCGGCGGTATTTCCATACGCCGTGGCGTGGTTGTTGCCGTCCTTGTCCTGTGCCACGACGATCTTGTCGCCTCGTATCAGCAGCGTGCCCTGGGATAAGCGCACATTGCCGGTGAAGGTGCTGATTTTTTTTGCATCGTCCATTATCACCTGATCGGCCTCCAGGTGCATCGGCTTGTCGCGGTCGGCGCGTTCGGCAAAGCAGGTTGGCGCCCAAAGCTGCAGAAAAACCGGTAGCAGGAAAGTCGCCAGCAATAGTTTACTGTTTGTTCGGCACATGTTCGCTTGTGACTTGGGAAAGCAGTTTCAGGGTGCGTGTCTTGTTGTCCATTTCCATGCCTGTCGCACGCACGATGTTGTGCGCATCGACGATAGTGACAGCGCGGTCGGTGGTCGCCAAATCCTGATCCGGGACGATACGCAGATACTCGGTTTGCAAAGTAAGTTTATCCTGCTGAGCGCTGGCCTCGCGCAGCACTTCGACATCGTCGTGCAGAAACACCTCGTCGCCTTTGCTGGAAATGGTTGCGCTTTTGGCGACGGCATGAATCGCGGGTTGTCCGGCGGATAGCATGGTAATGCGCGGGGCTTCCAGTGTGGTGCTATCGTCATCCGGGTAATGCAGCATTTTTGTCGCGGCCATGATGAAGCTCGGCATCCCCTGTTCATTCAACTTGGTCGCGGAAAAGTTTTCCACAATAGCATCGGGGTCGTGGCGTTTACTGCTGTCAGGCTTGGCCGGTTCCGGCAGCACCTGCTGGTTCAGCCAATAGGTGACACCCAGCAAACCAAGCAATGGCACCAATGGCAGCCAGTAACGGGCACGCGAGGAAAAAGTCATTGTAAATAGGACGCAAGTTGCGCGTCCAGCGTACCTTGCGCCGACATGATCAATTCACAGGCCTCGCGTACCGCGCCATACCCCCCACCGCGTTGCGTGACATAGTGGGAATGTTTGCGTACCAGCAGCGGTGATTCGGGCACGCTGATCGCCAAACCGACATGGCGCATCACCGTAAGATCAACCACATCATCGCCCATATAGGCGGCGGCATCACGCGGCAATTCGAGCTTGTTGAGCAGTTCGACCATGGCTTCGAGCTTGTCTTCGACACCCTGGAAGACATGCGTGATACCAAGGTTCTTCGCGCGCGCTGCGACGCAATGCGAAGTGCGCCCGGTGATGATGGCAACTTCCACCCCGCTGGCACGCAGCATTTTCAGACCATGGCCATCCAGCGCATTAAAGCGTTTGAATTCTTCGCCGGAATCGGAAAAATATAATCCGCCGTCGGTCATCACACCATCCACATCGAAGGCGATCAGACGTATCAACTTTGCGCGGCTTGCCGGCATGTCTTGCTCCTAGATTACCTTCGCGTGCAACAGGTCATGCATATTGAGAGCGCCGACCAGTTTGTTTTGTTCATCCACCACCAGCATCTGGCTGATGTTGTATTGCTCCATCATCTGAACCGCCTCGGCTGCGAGACTGTCCGGGCCGATTCGGCGCGGGCTGACGGACATGACGCTGCGTATCGGTGTGGCGTTGAAATCCAGCTTCTTTGCCAGCGTGCGGCGCAGGTCACCGTCGGTATATATGCCCAGCACGTGCTGTTCGGCATCCACAATGGCGGTCATTCCCACGCCTTTTTTCGAGATTTCCAGGATCGCGTCGCCCAGCATCGCATCCAGACTTACCATGGGCAGGCGCTCGCCGCTGCGCATGATGTCGCTTACACGGGTGAGCAAACGCCTTCCCAGACTGCCACCCGGATGAGAGCGGGCAAAATCTTCCGCGCCGAAACCTTTGGCATCCAGCAATGCCACCGCCAGTGCATCGCCCAGCGCCAACGCCGCTGTGGTGCTGGCTGTCGGCGCCAAACCCATGGGGCAAGCCTCCTTGTCGACTGCCGCATTGAGGTGCACATCGGAAACTTTAGCCAGGCTGGACGCGGGATTCCCGGTCATGCTGATGAGTTTGGCCCCCTGGCGTTTGATGACCGGAACGATGGTCATGAGTTCCTGGCTTTCGCCGGAATAGGACAGCGCTATGATGACATCCTGACTGGTGATCATGCCGAGATCACCGTGGCTGGCCTCGCCCGGATGAACGAAGTAGGCGGGAGTGCCGGTGCTGGACAAGGTCGCGGCTATCTTGCGCGCGATGTGCCCGGATTTCCCCATGCCGCTGACAATGACGCGTCCTTCACATTGCAAAACAACATTCATCGCACTGATAAAACTTTCATCCAGGCGCGCGCTTAAAGCCTGTACCGCAGCGGCTTCGATGTTTAATACATCGCGAGCGAGGGCTAGCGCATTTGGCGTGGCGGAGAGGATTTTATTCATAGGCCCGGAATTATAGCAGCGGGTCCGATTTGCAGTGATATTTTGCCAAGGATATTTTGAAAGCACGCGCAACTTAGGGCATTATCCTGACATGATGACAATGCTGCTCGAACACGTACATGACTGACTCATTACAACTCGTGCTGATCCTGCTTGCCGTTGCGGTCGGCGTGGTGGTGCTGTGCCGCATTCTGCGCCTGCCGGCGATGCTGGGCTATCTCCTGGTCGGTATCCTGATCGGGCCGCATGCGCTGGGCTGGATACCCGATGCGCCGCAGACCCGCCATCTGGCGGAATTCGGTGTGGTATTCCTGATGTTCAGTATCGGCCTGGAATTCAGCCTTGCGCGGCTGCGCAGCATGCAGCGCCTGGTATTCGGCCTGGGTACCGCACAGGTGGTGGCGACCATTTTGCTGGTCATGCTCACCTCGCTGTTCTTCGGGCTTGATTGGCGCGCCGGACTGGCGCTGGGCGGCGTGCTGGCGATGTCCTCCACCGCGATCGTCAGCAAGATGCTGGTCGAACGCGCCGAGCTGAACTTGCCGCACGGCCAGAAGATCATGGGCGTGCTGCTGTTCCAGGATCTGGCCGTTGTGCCGCTCATCATCATCATCCCGGCACTGGCCAGCAGCGGGGAGCATATCTATTCCACGATCGGCATCGCTCTGTCCAAGGCTGCGCTGGTATTGGCCGCGCTGCTGATCTTTGGACAGCGGCTATTGCGTCCGTGGTTCCATCTGGTTGCGATGCAAAAATCTTCCGAGTTGTTCATGCTCAACGTGCTGCTGTTTACGCTGGGCTTGGCCTATATCACCGAGTTGGCCGGACTTTCTCTGGCACTGGGCGCATTCGTCGCCGGGATGCTGATCTCCGAAACGGAATATCGCTATCAGGTGGAAGAAGACATCAAACCATTCCGCGATGTGCTGCTCGGGCTGTTCTTCGTCACTATCGGCATGCTGCTCGATCTGGGCAGTGTGATCGCAGGATTCGGCTGGGTGTTGTTGATCCTGCTCATCCTGCTGCCGTTCAAGGCGGCGGTGGTGGCTTTGCTGGCGCGCTGGTTCGTCGGTGATTGGGGTGCCGCGATTCGCAGCGGTATAGGCTTGGCGCAAGCGGGCGAATTCGGTTTTGTGCTGCTGACGTTGGCGGGCGGAGTGCATTTATTGTCTGCGGAGGTGATGCAGAACGTGCTGGCGGCCATGCTGATTTCGATGCTGGCCGCGCCTTTTTTGATACAACACGCCGAAGCCATCGTTCGGCGGCTTTCTCCCTCGGCGTGGATGGATAGTGCCGTGCTGATACACCAGATCGCAGTGAAAAGCATGTCCCGCGACGCGCACATCATCGTCTGCGGTTACGGGCGCAGCGGCCAGGCATTGTCGCGTTTTTTGACACGGGAAAAGCTCCGTTTCGTGGCGCTGGACCTTGACCCGCGCCGCGTGCATGAGGCAGCGTCGAAGGGCGAGAGCGTGGTGTATGGCGATGCCGCGAAGCGCGAGGTATTGCTGGCCGCCGGACTGATGCGCGCTAAAACCCTGGTGATCACCTACAACGACAAACATTCCGCGCTCAAGATCCTGCACCATGTGAATCAGATGCGCCCCGACCTGCCGGTGGTGGTGCGCACGACCGACGATGCACACATAGAAGAGCTCAAGAAAGCCGGAGCGGCCGAGGTGGTGGCGGAGGTGACGGAAGGCAGCGTGATGCTGGCCTCGCAGGCATTGCTGATGTCAGGCGTGCCGCTGAATCGCGTGATACGCCGTGTCCAGGAAAGCCGTGCGGGGCGTTATGCGGCGTTCAGCGGCTATTTTCGCACCACTCAATACAATGAGGATGAAGCCGGCGAAAGTTTGCAGCCGCGCTTTTCAAGTGTGTTGCTCAAGGAAAATTCCGCTGCGGTAGGCAAGAAATTGGGTGATGCTGGCCTGGCGCAATTGAACGTCGAAGTGAATGCCGTTCGCCGGCGTAACGTTTACGGCGCACAACCGAGCGAGGAAATGCTGCTGCAATCAGGGGACATCCTGGTGCTGCTCGGGATGCCGGAAGCATTGCAGGCGGCGGAGTCGCAGCTGCATAAAGGGCAATAAAAAAGCCCGCCGAAGCGGGCTTGGGTCACGCCGGGTGATTGTTTAGTAGCCCATGCACACCAGGTAAGTCGTGTCATCAACTATGAGAGAGGTTGCGAGCGGCGGCACAGGTGTAGAAGTTGGAGTACCGGCAGGGACCACCATCACCGAGCCGGTGGCGGTACTGCCGTCATCGAGCGTGGTATCGAGCTGCTTGGCAAATTTGCCGGGTATTGCGTTGGAACAGACGATGTAGGTTCCCTTCATCCCGGTAATCGGCGATTGAGCCGCGTTGGTGACGCCGATAAGCCCGTTGACCGCGTTCTTGGGTAAGTAGTCGGGTGCGGCTGTGCTCGTTGCACCCGGGCCGAAACCGGCCAGCCGGACATGTTGCCAGAATACGAACGATTCATCCGCGACACCGGTCGCATCCCAGCCGCCGTCGATGACGCCGTTATTCGTAATGCAATGCGAGGCGAGAGCCGGGGTACAAGCAGTGCCGGTATTGGCAGGGGGGAATTGTGAGTCGAGGCTGGCCTGGGGTTGATCGCCGGGCAAAGCCTTGTATTTGTCCTGATAGCCGTAGATGAACACCGGAACGTTCTTGAAATCGTTGGCGAGGTTCTTCACCTTCGCGCTGTTGATCAGTTCTTGTCCTTTTAGCACGCCGCCGAGCAGCAGGCCGATGATCACCAGTACGATGGCGATTTCGATCAAGGTAAAGCCGGATTGATTTCGTTGCATTATAATTCTCCTGTTTGTATGAGTTACGCAATGAGTATCAGCAAATGTTGTGCCAATGCTACACAAGTCTTCTGATATTGTCACGCCCTCGCAGCAGGTAACCCATTAAATCAAGCTATTCGGCTGAATCAGTCTGTGTGAGGAATTTTCTGGGATGTTTGAAATGGAGGACATTGTGCAATTTGATCGGGGTTTTTGGCGAGATTTTGACAGGGTAATGACGAAATGCTGACGCCGGACATAGTGAGTCGTTTGTTCAGCGGCCGCTGGCTATTGCCGGTGATGCTCTGGCTATTGCACGGCGCGCTGTTGCTCGGTGTGGGAAGTCCGTGGATACATCCGCTGCTGCTGGCTCACCTTGGAGTATTCCTGCTCTGGCAGCCGCTGTGGCGCGGCGAGCGCAGAATCAGCGGCGGCGAGTTTGCATTCATCCTGTTTGCGGCAGCGGCGGCGATATTCTGGTTGAGCTGGTGGGCAGTCGCTATTTGGCTGACCGGCCTGTTTGGTCTGGTTGGTGCTCGCGTATTTGTCTTTCGCGATCGCTTGACGCGGTTGTTATACCTGTCAGTGATGGTCTATCTGCTCGCGGTGTTGCTGCTCTGGGTGCTGCCGAATCTGTTTGTGGCTCAATACACCGTTGATGCCGGGCGCATTCTGATGCGCTACGTACTGCCGCTGCTGCTGTTGGTCATGACAGTTCTGCCGGTTGGCAAAGCACGGCCCGAAAGTACCCAAACGGTAGACTTCATATACAGCTTGCTGCTGTTCATGTTGCTGGCGCTGGTGGTGCTTGGCAGTCTCGCCTTTATGACCTTGGGGAGGCTGGATTACCTTGATGCCCTGTTACGCACCCTGTTCCTGATCGGATTGATCTTGCTGGCATTCGGTGCGTTGTGGAATCCGCGCTTCGGTTTCGCCGGCCTGCAAGTGATGTTCTCGCGCTACCTGTTGAATGTCGGCACACCGTTTGAAGGCTGGCTAGCCCAATTGACCGAGGCGGCCCAGCGTGAGTCCGATGCGGCGGCCTATCTGCGCCGCGCCGTTACTTTGCTGGAAGATTTTCAGTGGCTGTCAGGCTTGTCATGGCAATCTCCCGATGGAACAGGGCAATTCGGACAATTCAGCAAGCACAGCGTAGTGGTGCAAGAAAACGGGTTGCGCTTGACACTGTATGCCAAGCAAGCGCTCAATCCTGCACTGCTATTGCATATACACCTGCTTGTCAAATTGATCGGCTATTTCTATCAAGCCAAGCAGCGCGAGCAAAGTTTGCGCGACATTACGCGTTTGCAGGCTGTGTATGAGACAGGGTCGCGTCTTACCCATGACCTGAAAAACATGCTGCAATCGCTGCTCTCGCTCACTGCCATCGCACAAAGCCGCGAAGAACGCGCGCAACAATTGTTGCAACAGCAACTCCCGTTGCTTACCCAGCGTATTGAAATGACATTGCTCAAACTTCACCAGCCGCATATTGTTGAGGGCGAAACCGCGCAACTTGCCCTGAACGCATGGTGGGACGCCCTGCGGCTGCGCAACCAGCATCAGGCTATTGACTGGCACGAGCCGGATAGCCTGCCGGACAAAAATATTCCCGTCGCCCTGTTCGATTGCATAATCGACAACCTGATCGACAATGTTATGAAAAAACGCCAAGCTGATCCGGAGGTTGCCATTTTCGTGAAAATTCAACCCGAACCTGTGAGCCTGACCGTCTGCGACAACGGCGATCCCATCCCTGAGAAAATTGCCGCAAACTTATTGCGCGGCGTTGTCGCCTCTGAAAGCGGTCTGGGGATAGGCTTGTACCAGGCCGCGCGCTGGGCCGAACAGCTGGGCTATCGACTGGCGTTGATCAGTAATCGGGGCGGGAGTGTATGTTTCGAGTTGCGGGATAGCAAGGGAATGAAGGAAAGGCGAAATCTGAATTTATAGAGATGGCTATGTGTGATAAGCTCCGGGCCGTTGTTATTACAATGTATTTTATTCCGTTTCATGTCTTCCATTTCGGCATCTACTCTCGCTGGCGCGCTGTTGCGCCAGGAAGTTCTTGATCTGCATGCATATCATGTGCCGGACAGTTCCGGTTACATCAAGCTGGATGCGATGGAGAACCCGTATCTTGTGCCGCCTGCATTGCGCGGCGAAATCGCCGGGGCGGTCGCTACAGCAGCCATTAACCGTTATCCCGACCCTGATGCTGCATCTCTCAAAGAAAAAATCCGCACTGCGATCGGTCTGCCCAATGGGATGGAGCTGTTGCTCGGCAATGGCTCGGATGAGTTGATCCAGTTGCTGATTCTGGCGCTCAATAAACCGGGTGCGACGCTGCTGAGTGTGGAACCCTCGTTCGTGATGTACAAGATGATCGCGACGTTCACCGGGATGCGCTATGTGGGCGTTCCCTTAGTGACCAATTCCGGCGCAGCGGATTTTTCTTTGGATTTGCCGGCGTTACTCGCGGCAATCAAACGTGAGCGGCCTGCCCTGATTTTTTTGGCTTACCCGAACAATCCCACCGGCAATCTGTTCTCCGCGGAAGCAGTTGCTCAAATTATTGCGGCATCGCCTGGCCTGGTGGTGCTGGACGAGGCTTATTATGCCTTTGCCAGCGATAGTTTTATTCCACACTTGGCGAGTTATCCGAATCTGCTGGTGATGCGCACCTTTTCCAAGCTCGGCATGGCAGGGTTGCGACTCGGGTTTTTGGCTGGCAATGCGGCGTGGTTGAGGGAATTGGAAAAGCTGCGCTTGCCGTATAATGTCGGTGTATTGACGCAATTGGTGGCCGAGAAATTGTTGGCGCATCATGAGGTATTGTTGCAGCAAGCGGAACAAATCAAGCGGGATCGTGCAAAACTGTACCAACAGCTGAGCGAAATCCCCGGAGTGCAGGTTTACCCCAGCGAGGCGAATTTCCTGTTGTTCCGCGTCGCAAAGGCTACTGGGATATTCAACGGCTTGAAACAGCGCGGCGTGCTGATCAAGAACCTGAACGGCGCACATCCGATGTTGAAAGACTGCTTGCGTGTGACAGTGGGTACGCCAGATGAGAACATGAGTTTTATTGGCGCATTACAAGAAACCGTTATTCAATCCGCATAGGGCTAATCATGCGCAGCGCGAAAGTTTCACGCAACACACTGGAAACCCAGATCAGCATAGAGCTGAATCTGGACGGTAGCGGCAAGTCCAAATTTGATACCGGGTTGCCGTTTCTCGACCACATGCTCGACCAGATCGCCCGGCATGGTTTGCTGGATTTGAATATTCTGGCCAAGGGCGATCTGCACATCGATGCGCACCACACCGTGGAAGATATCGGCATCACGCTGGGCCAGGTGTTTAATCAGGCGATAGGCGACAAGAAAGGTCTACGCCGCTACGGCCACGCTTACATCCCCCTGGATGAGGCGTTGTCCCGCGTGGTGCTGGACATTTCCGGCCGCCCCGGCCTGGTGTTCAATTGCGAATTTGTGCGCGGCAATGTCGGCGATTTTGATGTGGATCTGATCAAGGAATTCTTTCAGGGCTTCGTCAACCACGCCTTGGTGACATTGCATATCGACAATCTCTCGGGCGAAAATGCCCACCATCAGGCCGAGACCATTTTCAAGGCTTTTGGACGCGCGCTGCGCATGGCGCTGGAGCTGGATCCGCGTATGGTCGGGGTGATGCCTTCCACCAAGGGTACACTGTAAACTCAAATGGCAGATGTCGCTGTAGTCGATTACGGTATGGGCAACTTGCGCTCGGTCGAACAGGCCATGCGCAAGGTGGCCCCTGCGGCAGAAATTGTCGTCACGGATGACGCGGATACGATTGCAAATGCCGGGCGCGTGGTGTTCCCCGGTCAGGGCGCGATGCCTGATTGTATGCGCGAGCTGGATGCGCGCGGTTTGCGCGATGCCGTGCTGCTGGCTGCGCGCAGCAAACCTTTTCTCGGCATCTGTATCGGGCTGCAAATGTTATTTGAGCACAGTGATGAAGGTGATGTTATCGGGCTGGGGATTTTGCACGGGAAAGTAGTGCGCTTTGCCAGTCATATGCACGATGCGCAGGGCAATAAACTCAAGGTGCCGCACATGGGCTGGAACCAGGTTCATCATGGGCAACACCCATTGTGGGATGGCATAGCACAGGATGCGCGTTTCTATTTCGTGCACAGCTACTATGTGCAGCCGCAAGATGCATCATTGGTTCAGGCGACCAGCCAATATCCACGATCATTCGTGTGTGCGGTAGCGAAAGATAATTTGTTTGCGGTGCAATTTCATCCGGAAAAAAGCTCTACAGCAGGGCTAAAACTGCTGCAAAATTTTGTGCAATGGAACCCTTGATTATTCACGTACTGCCATGCTGATTATTCCTGCGATAGATTTGAAAGACGGTCATTGTGTGCGCCTTAAACAAGGCGTGATGGAAGATGCCACGGTGTTTTCAGAAAACCCCGCCGCCACGGCAAAACATTGGTTGGCTGAAGGCGCCCGCCGCCTGCATCTGGTGGACCTGAATGGCGCATTTGCCGGCAAGCCGAAGAACGAAGCCGCAGTGCGCAGCATCGTTGAAGCGGTCGGAGCGGATATTCCGGTGCAACTCGGTGGCGGCATCCGGGATCTGGAAACCATCGAGCGCTATCTCGATATCGGGGTGACTTACATCATCATAGGCACCGCAGCAGTGAAAGTGCCTGGCTTCCTGCATGAAGCCTGCGACGCCTTTCCAGGACACATCATGGTGGGCCTGGATGCAAAAGGAGGCAAGGTGGCCGTTGATGGCTGGTCCAAGCTGACCGGGCATGACGTGGCGGATTTGGCGCATCGTTTTGAAGGGTACGGCGTGGAAGCCGTCATATACACCGACATCGGACGAGACGGCATGTTATCGGGCGTGAACATTCCTGCCACTGTTGAATTGGCAAGGCCGCTGCACGTTCCGGTGATCGCCAGCGGCGGCATCACCAATCTGGATGATGTGCGCGCGCTGTGTGCGGTGCAGGCCGAAGGCATTACCGGCGCGATCACCGGCCGCGCGATTTATGAAGGCACGCTGGATTTCAAGGCTGCGCAATCTTTGGCTGATGAGCTGACCGAGGCAAACGCAGTATTGAATGGAGCAGTACGCTAGCTCATGCTGGCCAAGCGTATCATTCCTTGTCTCGACGTGACTGCCGGCAGAGTCGTTAAAGGTGTAAGCTTCGTCGAACTGCGCGATGCCGGTGACCCGGTGGAGATTGCGCGCCGTTATGACGAGCAAGGCGCTGACGAACTGACTTTCCTCGACATCACTGCAAGCTCGGACGATAGAGGAATAATTTTTCGCATCATCGAGCAGGTCGCCTCGCAAGTTTTCATTCCATTGACGGTCGGTGGAGGCGTGCGTGAAGTGGGCGACGTGCGCAATCTGCTGAACGCCGGCGCTGACAAAGTAAGCATCAACACATCCGCGGTACTGAATCCGCAATTGGTCGCCGATGCCGCCGGACGTTATGGTTCGCAGTGCATCGTGGTGGCGATCGATGCCAAGCAAGTTTCACCCGGGCGCTGGGAAGTATTCACCCACGGCGGACGCAATGCCACTAGTCTGGATGCGGTGGCATGGGCAAAAAAGATGCAGGATCTGGGCGCGGGTGAAATCCTGCTGACCAGCATGGACAGAGACGGGCAAAAAACCGGTTTTGATCTGGCGTTGACCCGAGCTATTACCGATGCACTGGAGATTCCGGTGATTGCCAGCGGCGGCGTGGGGAATCTGCAGCATCTTGTCGACGGTGTAAAAAAAGGCGGAGCAGATGCGGTTCTGGCTGCGAGTATTTTTCACTTCGGAGAATATACTGTGCAGCAGGCCAAACAGTTTATGGCACAACAAGGCATTGAGGTTCGACTATGAAAAGGTACAAGGTGCAAGGTACAAGGTTTGAGCCTCAAGGTTCTTTGTACCTTGTACCTTGCACCTTGAGCCTGTTTTTCTCATGAGTGAAACCTGGTTAAACAAAGTGAATTGGTCTGCCGATGGTCTGGTGCCGGCTATCGCGCAGGATGCCGCTAGCGGGCGGGTGCTGATGGTGGCGTGGATGGATCGCGATGCCCTGAAGCTGACCTGGCAAAAGAACGAAGCGGTATATTGGTCACGTTCGCGCAAAAAACTTTGGCACAAGGGTGAAGAGTCGGGACATATTCAGAAGGTTAAAGAGATACGTCTTGATTGCGATGGAGATGTGATTCTGTTGCAGGTTGAACAACAAGGCGGCATCGCTTGTCATACCGGGCGGGAAAGTTGTTTTTACAGCCGTTTGGAGCAGGGCGAATGGGTCGAAGTGGATGCTGTACTGAAAGCTCCGGACGAGATATATAAGAAATGAAACAGGATATTTTGCAAAAATTGACTGAAACGCTGGAGGCGCGCAAACAGGCATCCCCGGAAAGTTCCTATGTCGCCAAATTGTTCAGCAAGGGCGAGGATGCCATCCTGAAAAAGATCGGTGAGGAAGCCACGGAAGTCATACTCGCCAGTAAAAAAGGCGACAAAACCCATCTGGTGTATGAAACCGCGGATTTGTGGTTTCATTGTATGGTGCTGTTGGCGCAGCATGGTTTGAGGGTCGAAGACGTGCTGAACGAACTGGCGAGGCGTGAAGGTCTGTCTGGGATAGCCGAAAAAGCTGGCCGGGTGAAGGACTGAGCATGGGCGAATGCTTGTTTTGCAGAATCGTACGCGGTGAGATTCCCTGCCGCAAGGTGTACGAGGATGACGAGGTGCTGGCGTTCCACGACATCAACCCGGTCGCGCCCGTGCATTTCATGCTGGTGCCGAAATTGCATCTGGCTACGCTGGACGACGCCCGGGATACCCACGCGGCATTGCTTGGCAAGATGCTGTTGCTGGCGCCCAGGCTGGCAAAAGAACAGGGGTTGGCCAATGGCTTCCGCACTGTGATCAACACCGGCAAGGGCGGCGGACAGGAAATATTTCACTTGCACATCCATGTCATCGGTGGCGGGCACATCCCGCCGATGGTGCGGCGCGATTAATTTTCCATGGTGCGGCAATAAATTTATAAGGAGAACGAGATGGGCGGATTAAGTATTTGGCATTGGCTGATCGTATTGCTGGTGATCGTGTTGATCTTCGGTACCAAAAAACTGCGCAACATCGGCAGCGACTTGGGTGGCGCGGTAAAGGGCTTCAAGGAAGGCATGCGTTCCGATGACGAAACTGCCAAACAGATCAAGGAAGGCGGTCAGACCATCGAGGGCGAAGTGAAAGACAAAAAAACGACGAACGTTTAAGCCTGTTCATGTTGGTTGGCAAAGATGTTTGATTTCAGCTTCGCGGAATTGGTGGTGGTCATGGTGGTGGCGCTCATCGTGATCGGGCCGGAACGTCTGCCGAAAGTGGCGCGTACACTGGGGCATCTGTGGGGGCGCGCACAGCGCTATGTGAATGGCGTGAAAGCAGACATAGAGCGCGACATGGCGGTTGAAGAATTCCGTCAGTTGCAGCAAAAAGTGCAAGCAGAAGCCAGCGCCATGGAACAATCGGTCAAGCAGGCGACACTGACAGCGGACCAGCATGTGCAACAAATCAACGAGGCGGTTGCAAAGCTTTCTTCACCCGATCCAACCGCACAACCACGCCAGGCAGCGCAGCAGTCTTTGCAGCCTGGGGTGAGTCCAACCGAGACACCGTCCTCCGATAAATCCGTCAATAAACCAGAATGAATACCGGTGAAAGTTTCATCGCGCACCTGGTTGAGTTGCGCTCACGCTTGCTGAACTCCGTGGTGGCTGTGCTGCTGGTATTCATTTGCCTGTTTCCGTGGGCATCCGATCTCTATACTTTGTTGGCACACCCGCTGTTGGCCAGGTTGCCCAAAGGCGGACAGATGATCGCCACCGATGTCACCACCCCATTCTTCGTGCCGCTCAAGGTCGCGCTGATGACGGCCTTCCTGATCGCACTGCCCTATATCCTTTATCAGATATGGCGCTTCGTCGCCCCCGGCCTGTATGCGCACGAAAAGCGTCTGGTGTGGCCGCTGATCATCGCCAGTACGATATTATTTTTCTGCGGCATGGCATTCGCCTACTTCGTGGTATTCCCGGTGGTGTTCGGCTTCATCACTGCCAGCGCGCCGCAAGGGGTGGCTGTGATGACCGACATAGACAAATACTTGAGCTTCGTGCTCACCATGTTCATGGCGTTCGGCATGACCTTTCAGGTGCCGGTGGCTGTGGTGCTGCTGGTGCGCATGGGCTTCGTCACGGTAGCAAAATTGCGCGAAATGCGTCCCTACATGGTGGTCGGGGCGTTCGTGGTCGGAGCGATTTTCACCCCGCCGGATGTGGTGTCACAATCCATGCTGGCGATGCCGCTGTGGCTGCTTTATGAGGCTGGGATCGTGGTGGCGAGTTGGGTGAAGCCAACCGAAAAAACTGCTGACGCAGGATAGCTGTTAACTGTCACAGGCGGGTCTGCGAGCTATTCTGTGACTGGTTTCGGACGTTTGCCGATCTTTACTTGCAAACCCATGGTAGTCCCGTTGCGCATCAGCTTGATCTGGACCACTTTGCCTGGCGGCAGGTTGGCTACTGTATCCAGCATGGCACTGGAGTCATCAACGGTTTTGCCGTCAATCGCAATCAGGATATCCCCGGTCTTCACGCCCGCATGCTCTGCCGGACTGTCGTGTATCACCTCGGTGATCAACACCCCTTTGGTGTCGCCGAGCTTAAAGGACTCGGCCAGCTCCGGAGTGAGTTCCTGTACCCCTGCGCCGACCCAGCCGCGCGTCACCGAGCCGTGCTGGATGATTTGTTCCATGGTCTTTTTTGCGGTGCTGGCGGATATCGCGAAACCGATGCCGAGCGACCCCCCATTCGGCGAATAGATCGCGCTGTTGATGCCGATCAGGTTGCCGTTTCCATCTACCAGCGCGCCGCCTGAATTGCCGGGGTTGATCGCGGCATCGGTCTGGATGAAGTTTTCAAAGGTGTTGATGCCCAGATGGTCGCGCTTGAGCGCGCTGACGATGCCCATGGTGACGGTTTCACCCACGCCGAACGGGTTGCCGATGGCGAGCACCATGTCGCCCACGTGCGCCTGTTCCGGATGACCGAAAGTGATCGCGGGCAGGTTGCCGGGCAGTTCGATCTTGATCACCGCCAGATCAGTTTCCGGGTCTGAGCCGATGACATGTGCCTTGGCCTTGCGCCCATCGGACAGCGCGACCTCGATCTGATCAGCCGCTTCCACCACGTGCTGGTTGGTCAGGATGTAGCCATCGGGACTGACGATCACGCCGGAGCCAAGGCTGGAACTGGTTTGAGGTTCGGTATCAAACTGGTCGCCGAAGAAAAATTTAAAGCGCGGGTCATCCATGAAGGGATTGACCGGGGTCTTGATGATGGTGCTGGTAAAGATGTTTACCACGGTAGGCATGGCTTTTTGTGCCGCGGCACTCAAGCCCATCGCGGGTGATTTGGTGTCGCTGGCCAGCGGTGTGTTTTCATACAGGGTGACCACGCCGCTGCGCGCGGCATTCGGCAGCAACTCTGGCTTGAGGGTGTGGATAATAAATAGCAGCGCCAGCGCGATGGTGACGGTTTGGGAGAACAAAAGCCAGTGTTTACGCATGATATGATGAACTTGATTGTTTCAATTCTAATGAAGGGAACGTTATGTTGCTTAATGAGTTGCGCGATTATAACGCAAGCCTGCTGCAAACAAATCTGTTCAAGGATTACTGCCCGAACGGTGTGCAAGTGGAAGGCCGCGCGGAGGTGCGGCGTATCGCTACCGGAGTGACAGCTTCGCAGCATGTGCTGGACGCCGCGATCGCGTGGGGCGCGGATGCGATTCTGGTGCACCACGGTTATTTCTGGCGCAATGAAGAGGCTACTATTGTCGGGATCAAGAAAAATCGCATCGCACAGTTATTGCGCAACGACGTGAGCCTGCTGGCCTATCACCTGCCGCTCGATGCGCATGCCGAACTGGGCAACAACGCACAGCTCGGCAAGTTGCTCGGTTTGGTAGAGCAGGGGCGGTTTGGTGAACAAAACATCGCATGGCTGGGTTCGTTGGCGCAGCCCCGGACACTGACGCAATTCACCCAGCAGATCACCCATGATCTGCAGCGCGCACCGCAAGTCATCGGAGAGGGTAACAAGAACATACGCAAGGTGGCCTGGTGCAGCGGCGGCGCGCAAGGCTACTTCGAAGCGGCGATCGCGCAAGGCGCGGACGCCTACATCACCGGAGAGATCTCAGAGCAGAACTTTCATCTGGCCAACGAAACCGGCGTGGCGTTCATCGCCGCAGGACATCACGCCACCGAGCGTTTTGGAATTCAGGCGCTGGGCGAGCATCTGGCAAAGCAGTTCGGCTTGGAGCATCGCTTCTTTGATCAAAACAACCCGGTTTGATCTTTTTACATTGAATGATCCGGATCAATCGAGCAGTTCGTCGCGCAATCGATCCAGAGAAGCGGCTAGTAAGCTGCGTGGTGCGCTTTTTAGCGCGGTATTGGCGTGCTCGATTGCCTCGCGATGATCTATCAGCAATGTCCTGAAGATAATTTCGGCATCATCCAATAATTTTTCAGGCTGCTGTGCGTAACGCAGCAGGAAATCTTTGCGGCGCGGATGAAAAGCTGTCCACCGCCAGGCAAGAAAGCTCGTATTGTTCTTGAAACCGGCGTTTTGCAGCGACGCTTTCAGGCTGTTTACAGCGGCTATTCCGAGTTGTTCGGGCGAGGGCGCGGCACTCCACATCAAACCAAAATAAATTCTCCATTCTCCACCCAGATATTGCTGCTCCATCATCGGACGAAGGTAAAGCGGTTGTTCCGTGCTGGTGTTGCAATATAATCCGACCAGACAATCCGGCGCGTTCCTGTCTTCGGTAGGTTCGAGGCGCCATGCCAGTCGATGCTCTTTAATCAACACCTCAAGGCGTGATAGCAACTCCAGCCACAGGCGATTGTTCATTTCCTCGCGAAGTTTATCCATCTGCTCGGCAACAGAGAGGCCCAGAGTCAAATTTTCTGTTCGGGCAAAAAATTCCAGTATCGCCTGCTCTTCATTCATGGTGTCATATCCGAAGTGGCCCAACATTGAAAATGTATCGAAATGTGTCTGGCTGTATATAAGTGGTTGCTGTAATTCCGTGTGGCATATAACTTTTTTGCGGTGCCGGGGATGAGTTTCAATATTCAGTGTTGACTTTATTTTTCAGACTAGACATTATTCGTCCGTGTAGTCGCGCCGCGCTCATTATGTGCGGAAAAAAATAAAGCCAGATGCTAATTATAATCGCGGCACAACACATCAAAAAATAATCCGATTTATTTGTTCTATCATGCCAGCAGTAAGTGGTGTGTGATCATTTGTTTGCTGGGGGAGCTCTTACGATGCACCGTTTCTTACGTTTGTCCGTTTTATTCATGGGGCTGTTTTTTGCCTTGGGCAGTTATGCAACCGATGCACCGCAATCCGAACCAGCGGATCCCGGTATTGAAGGTTCTGCTATCGACAAGTCTGCAAAGGAAAAGTCTGATAGTGGAGGTTCTGCTATCGCTGCATGGGAAGCGAAGTACTTTGCACCAGGCCCTGATGATGTAGGCCCTGCGATCGAGCAGCCGATCGAGTTTCCGCACTTCCGTCATGCTGGCGATAGAGACAAGGGCGGGATGGAGATCAACTGCATGTACTGCCATACCTACGCCAGGCGCAGTTTGGTGGCGGGCATTCCCCCCATTCAAAAATGCATAGGCTGCCATCAGAGCATCAATTCTGTACGAGACAAGCCGCGCATCAAAAAATTGTTCGAATACTGGGATGCCAAAAAGGCCATTCCCTGGAAGAAGGTGCATGATCTTCCTGACTTCGTGCGTTTCAGCCACGAGCGCCATATCCAGCGATTCATATTCCAGTTGAACCGACCGGTTCAGGAAGTCTGCGGCTATTGCCACGGCGATGTGAAAACGATGACGGTGGCACGCCGCCAGAAGCTGCTTTCCATGGGTTTTTGCGTCACCTGCCACGAAAAAGAACATCCTGTCACCGCCGAAGGCGGCACGCCAATCGGCGATCAGGCATATTGGTACAGCATGCGCAAGCCTATTATCGATGTGTCGGGCGTTCTTAAAGCCCAAGGCCCGAACGACTGTTCGGTATGCCATAAATAGTTTAGAGAGGTTGTGATGATGAACAGTGGTTTTGATCGACGTGAATTTCTGAAAGTACTGGGCTGGGGCGGTACGGCAGTTGCGTTGAGCGGCTGTGGTAACGGTATGGTCGAGAATGGCAAGGAAACTGTGGTCTCATATGTTGAAACGAACGACTACATGATCCCCAGTATCAGCGTATATTTCAATTCAACCTGTGCGCAATGCGATGCCGGTTGCAGCATCACCGGACGCATACGCGAAGGGCGCGTGCTGAAGGTGGAGGGTAATCCCGAATCAGCGATCAATCGCGGCAAGACTTGCGGCCTGGGGCAGGCGGGCGTACAGCATCACTACAATCCGGACCGTGTACGCGAGCCGTTGTTGCGAACGGGCGACCAGGGCGAAGCCATTACCTGGGAGAAGGCATATGCGCTGATTGCCGACAAGCTCAAAGGTGTGAGCGGCGAAGAGATCGCATTTTTGACCGGCGGCGTGAGCGGCCATCTCAAGGTATTGCTGGGCAATTATCTGGACAGCTTCGGCTGCAAGAATCATGTCGTGTATGAAGCGATCGCTCCGGCTGTGGTGCGCGCTGCCAACAAGAAATCGTACGGCGTGGAAATGCCGCGCATCAATATCAACAAGGCCAAGGTGGTGCTGTCGTTCGGCGCTGACTTCCTGGGTGCATGGGTTTCCCCGGTGCATTTCTCCCAACAATATGCGCAGTTTCGCAAGGGAGTGAATGGTCAACGCGGGGTATTGGTGCAGATCGAATCCAAGATGACCATGACCGGTGCCAATGCTGATCGCTGGCTGGTGGTGCGCCCCGGAACGGAAGGTATCCTGGCTTTGGGTATCATCAATGCGCTGGGCACCCACGGGGTAACATTGCCTGGCGATGTGGCAGCTGCGGTGAAAGGTTATGACAAGGAGCGCGTCAGCAAGGATACCGGCGTGTCGGCTGAACAGATCGACAAGATCGCCGCTTTGCTGAAAGCACGCACACCCAGCCTGGTGTTGGCGGGCAGTGCTGCAGAAGGTTATGCGCATGGTTCACAGAATGCCGCCGCGATCAATCTGCTCAATCATGTGTTGGGCAATGTCGGCAAGACAGTTGAAGCGGCTGCGATAGTGCCATTCCCGCAAATGACGCCGGCAACAGGTAATACTGCCGCGTTGAAGACGCTTAACGATGGTTTGAATGCGGGCAAGTACAAGGTATTGTTCAGCTACGCAACCAATCCGGTATTCACTGCGCCGGGCGCGATGAAGTTCAGGGACAACATGGCCAAGGCTGGCTTCAAGGTGGCGTTTACCCATTATCTGGATGAAACCGCCATGCAGGCTGATCTGGTGTTGCCGCTTGATTCCGCTTTGGAAGATTGGGGAACCCAGGTTCCCGAGTACATGGCTGAAGGTGCACAAATCAACATCCAGCAGCCGCTGATGGAAAAACTGCACCCCGATACCCGCGGCATGGGCGATATTTTGCTGGCTTTGATCAAGCAGCGTCGCGCCGAAGACTACAAAAAATTCGATGATTTCTATGCCTATCTGCGTGCCGCAGTGCTGCAAAACAAGGGCGCGCTGGGCGGCAGTGGCGTTGCCGACGACGACATCTTCTGGAACGAGACGCTGAGCAAAGGTATCGTAAAGCTGTCTGGAGCAGCGCACGCTTCGTTGGCGTCTGGCAAGCCCAGCGCAGCGGGCCTGTCTCTGCCGGCACCGGCTGCAATCGATGCGCAATATCCGTTGCAACTGATTCCATCCGTGAATGCCAGCCTGCGCGATGGCCGCAATGCCAACCAACCGTGGTTGCAGGAATCGCCTGATCCGTTGACCACCATCGTGTGGGATTCCTGGGTGGAGATTCATCCCAAAAAGGCCGCCGAACTGGGGATAGAAGAGGGCGACATCGTCGAAGTGACCGGCAAGAACGGCTCGATCAAAGCGCAAGCGTATATATTTCCCGGGATACATCCTGACGCGATTTCAATACCGCTGGGCCGCGGTCACGAAGCGCTGGGCCGTTATGCCAAGGGTTATGGCGTGAACCCGTTCCAGATACTGGATATGGTGTTTGACAAGGAAACCGGCGAACTGGCGCTGCATGAAACGCGCGTTAAAGTCAGCAAGACTGGTCAGCGCGTGATCGTGGTCAAGGATGAAGGTCCGGTAGGCGGACGACAAATGGGCAAGAAGATTGCCCCGCGTTTGCCCAGCGATAAAGTAAACCTTTCAAGGGAGATATAAAAAATGTCGATTAGCACCTTATTTGAAAATTATTCGGAATTTCGCCACATGCATCCGAATACGGATGTGCCGCATAATCCCTACAAATGGGCGATGAGTATCGATCTGGACGCTTGTAGCGGCTGCAATGCGTGCAGCGTCGCTTGTTATGCGGAAAATAATCTGCCGGTAGTCGGCAGGGAAAAATATTTGCATGGGCAAGCGATGCACTGGATGCGCATCGAGCGTTACTGGGACGAAGACGGGCGTGAGTTTCCGGATCAGGGCGCGCGATTTCTGCCTATGATGTGCCAGCAATGCGAAGCCGCTCCTTGCGAAACGGTATGCCCGGTGGGAGCGACCAACCATACGCCGGATGGCATCAATTCGCAGATTTACAATCGTTGCATCGGATCGCGCTATTGCTCGGCCAACTGTCCATACAAAGTGCGTTATTTCAACTGGTATGACTACCCGACCACCGACAACGTCTGGCCTGCAGAAATGAACCAGCAACTGAACCCGGATGTGACGGTGCGCGGCAAAGGTGTGATGGAAAAATGCACGTTCTGTATCCAGCGGGTGACGGTAGCCAAGAACAACGCCAAGAGCGAGGGGCGCCTGGTGCATGATGGCGATGTACAGACGGCGTGTCAGCAGGCCTGCCCTACCAGTGCCATCTCTTTCGGCAATCTTGTCGATCCCGCATCCAAAGTGCACAAGCAATGGCAAGCCCAGCAAGTCGAGTTGGATAAAGATGCGCAAGCCAAGGACGAGAAAGAGGGTGGGAGTGAGTTGCGCGGTTATCGCATCTTTGAAGAGTTGCGCCCTTATCCTTCGGTCATGTATCTGGAGCGCGTACGCGAAAGCGCCATTTAAACCGGCAAAATCACTGCAATTTCTTTAGGAAATAAACGATGAAAGATATCCGCGAAGACATCGCTTGGGCGAAGATCAATAAAGATGTGCTCAAGAGTTTGGAAAATCCCAGAAAGCTGTATTGGGTAATTTTGTTTATCGCGATTGCCATGGTCGGCGTGGCCGTGGGTTGCGAGGTGTATCAATATAATGAAGGGCTGGGCGTGGCGAATTTCAGTAATCCGCATGTCTGGGGTTTGTACATCGCCACGTTCATCTTCTGGATCGGCATGAGCCACTCCGGCACTTTGCTGTCGGCGATTCTGCATATAATGCATGCCGACTGGCGCAAACCGATCTATCGCTTTGCCGAGGCCATGACCACTTTTTCGCTGATGACGGCCGGCTTGTTTGTGGCGGTGCACTTGGGTCGCGTGTGGCAGATCTACTTTGCGCTGCCGTACCCGAACATGCGCCAGGTATGGCCGAATTTCCAGTCGCCGCTGCTGTGGGACGCGATGGCGATCTTCACTTACCTCAGTTCGTCTATCCTGTTCCTGTATGTCGGGATGATCCCGGATCTGGCAATCTGCCGCGACAACATGAATCCGGGCTGGCGCAAAAAGCTTTACACAGCATTGTCTCTGGGCTGGGAAGGGACAGATCGCCAATGGCGCAATTTCCGCATCACCTACCTGACGATCGCCTGCTTCCTGATTCCGCTGGCCGTGTCGGTGCACTCCATCGTGGCCTCCGATTTTGCGATGTCGCAACAACCGGGCTGGCACATCACCTCGTTTCCGCCATACTTTGTGGCGGGTGCGTTGTATTCCGGATGCGCCGCGATCATCACGCTGTTCATCATCTTGCGTTATGTATTCAAGTTTGAGGAATACATGACCATGTCGATCCTGAAGAAGATCGTGCGATTGACATTTGCGATTGCGATGGTGTGGACATACCTGAACCTGATCGAATACGCTTCGGTGTGGTACGGGCATGACCAGGCTGCCAAGGATGTGTTGATCCAGAAAGCCACCGGCGTCTATGCGCCGTTCTGGTGGACGATGAACTTCTGCGGTTCGATTGTCCCGTTCATCATGTTTTTCAGGCGTTTCCAAACCCACATCCCGGTGATGTTTGCAGTCTCGCTGCTGCTTAACCTGGGCATGTGGCTGGAGCGCTGGATGATCGTTGCGCCGACTTTCTCGCATGGCTACTATCCGTGGACTTGGGATCACGACCAGTGGCCCAGTCTGGTGCAATGGGGCATCGTGTTCGGCAGTTTCGGCTGGTTTGCCATGTTGTTCATGATTTTCTGCAAGATATTCCCGTCAGTTTCCATGTATGAGGTGAAGGAAATGGTCTATCACCGCAGTCAGGCAACTAAAAAGCTGGAAGCTACCGCAAAATTGGCGGCAGCCGGAAAGGGAGCACACTAAATGAGCAAACGTCATTTACTCGCGTTGTTCAGCAACTTTGACGAAGCCGAAGCGGTCGTCAAGGAGTTGCGCAATCTGAGGCTTAAAGGTTTCAACGCAGACAAAGACATGATTGTGAAATCACCGATCGAGCATCCCGAAGTGGAGCAGTTCTTGGGTGACAAACCTGTTCGTGTGCAGTGGTTCACCCTGGTTGGAGCTCTGTCAGGCGGTTCGTTGGCGTTCTTGTTGATCTCGGCTTCACAGGGAAACTTCTTTGCGCAAATGAAGGGTGGGAAGCCTATCGTTCCATTCCCTCCCAATTTCGTGCTGACCTACGAAATGTTCATTCTGGGTGGTGTATATATTTCCGTACTTGGCTTCCTGATCTGCGCAGGCTTGCCCGCCAGGCGTTCGCCGTTATATAGCGCCAAGGTATCCGAAGACCAGATCGGTATTTTGGTGCAGGCGGATGAGGCTGCCAGCGGCACTTTGAAGTCAATTTTCACTAAACACCAGGCATTGGAAATCCAGGAAGAGGCGGGGAAATGAAAAAGTTATCCTTAGCGATCGTATTGATGGTTGCACCCACATTCGCACATGCATGGCCGTGGTCTATGGATCAGGGTAACCAGATCAGTATCAAACCCCAGGAAAGCGTTGACCCGGCAAATCCGGGCATGAATCCTTTTCCGAAACGTTCAGTGCCTGTTCCGGGTACTCCCACCTCTTCGATAGAGGTCAAGGATAAGGATGCTGCGTTCAAACTGGTCAATCCTGTACCAGTAAATGCAAGAACGGTCGATATGGGGCACCGCCTGTTCTCGATTTATTGCGTTCCCTGTCACGGCAAATCGGGTACCGGCGATGGATATGTGGGGCAAAAACTAATCCTGCAACCATGGAATTTGACTTCGAGCAATGATTTGCATCCGTGGAATTCCCCGGATTACCCTGATGGTTACATATTCGGCATGATGACCTTCGGTGGCGCGGTGATGCCTATATATGCCATTGATTTGAGTCCCACCGAACGTTGGGAAGTGGTAAATTACATCCGTACTGTGCTGCAAAAAAGGGGATTACCCGTTGCCACCGCTGCCGCACAGAAGACAAAAAAATAGGAGACGGTCAAAATGTTTTCATATAGCAATTGGTCGGTTCTGACCGTGAATTTTCTGGTGGTGCTGTATCTGGCCTTGGGCGGGGTGACACTTTCTGCCGTGCTGTACCTGGTGGGCGCGCGCTGGAGGTATGAGATTCGACTATTGGCAAGCTCACTGTTTGCCTTGTTTCCGCTGGCGTTTGTGTTGCTGATCGTGTTATTGGCAAACGGTGGTTCGACTTTCCCGTGGCTGAAAGAAACCGGAGAGCATGCACATCACATCCCCGCATGGCATAATTACACTTTTCTGGTGGCGCGCGAGGTACTCGGCATGCTGTTGGTGATGGCGATACACTGGGTATTCATCCGGCGCCAAGCTGTTAGCGAGCGCAGTTCTGAAGATGCGGCACGTTTCCACACAATTGCCTGCTGGGTTCCGTATGTGTACGTGTTGTATGGCACGATGGTCGCGTGGGACTTTGAGATGACCATGCTGCCTTCCTGGGAGAGCGCGATTTATGGCATGCAACATTTTGTCAGTAATTTCGGCATGTTCCTGTCGTTCCTGGTGATTTGGATTTTTGTCTTGAATAGCCGCGAAAAGCTGGTGCGTCCGGTCGAGACATATGTTTACAACTACCTGGCGCAAATGCTGTTTGCGTTTACCTTGTTATGGGTTTATACCTTCTTCGCGCAATATCTGACCATCTGGTACGGCAACCTGCCACCTGAAAGAGATCGCATGGTTGGTATGCAGGACGGTGATTACACCTTTATATTTTGGGGGATGTTCGTGCTGAAATTAGTGATCCCGTTTAGCACACTTGCTTTCCCGTTCACACGGCATAATGTCAAAGCGACTGTGGCGGTGGCCACTTGTATCATCATCGGCACGATATTCGAGCGCTACGTCTGGATAGCAGGTGTCAAGGGCGGAGTGGGTACATATCCTATAATGGCTGCTATAGTAGTCAGCGGAGTGGTTGCGGCAATCGGTTTTTTCCTGGTGCGTATGCGTTTGCAAAGCACCCAATTGGTTAAAGGGTAATCTGTATTTATGATGAGATTGTATTCGGGGACCTCAGATCCCTATAGTCACCGCTGCAGGATCGTGCTGTTCGAGAAAGGCATGGATTTCGAGGTGATCGATGTGGATTTGATGAACAAGACGGAGGACGTCGCGGCAATCAATCCCTATGGCAAAGTGCCGGTCTTGGTGGAGCGCGATCTGGTGCTTTATGAAGCAAACATCATCAACGAATACATAGACGAACGTTTTCCGCATCCGCAACTGATGCCACCCGACCCCGTCATGCGCGGCCGTGCAAGGCTGTTTTTGCATCGCTTCGAACAAGAGATCTACAGCCAGGTCGAAGTGATAGAGCATGGTGTGCCCAAGGCGGCCGACAAGGCACGCGCGATCATTCGCGACAACCTGACCCAGCTTGCGCAGATATTGACCAGTCAAAAATTCTTGTTGGGGGATGAGTTCTCCATGCTGGACGTGGCGATCGCACCGTTGCTTTGGCGACTGGACCATTACGGTATCCAGATGGGCAAGGATGCCGCACCGCTGATGAAATATGCCGAGCGG
>DHIV01000005.1:25282-45391 GCA_002403995.1 Gallionella sp. UBA4737
CCGCTGATGAAATATGCCGAGCGGTTGTTCTCTCGCCAAGGTTTTATCGATGCACTGACTGCTTCTGAAAGAGCAATGCGCAAGTGATTCCAACCACATTTCATCGGTGAAACTGTGTTGGCTTCCTCTCTCACTCCTGATGAAACAACTAGCCATTCGACTAGGCTATTAAAATACGATAGCCTAGTCGCTGGTTATAGCCGTGCGTGTGCACTGTCAGCGTCGTTCGTTCGTCGCCGCCTTGTTTCATTCGAACTGGGATCGTAATGAGTGATTTATCCACGCGCCCATACCTTATTCGCGCAATTTACGAATGGTGCGTGGATAGCGGATTGACTCCCTATCTGGCCGTTCGTGTCGATGAACATACTGAGGTGCCGCGATCTCATGTGAAGGACGGCGAGATCGTCCTGAACCTGAGTGCTGACGCGGTGCGCAACCTGCAGATGGGCAACGAGATGATTACCTGCACCGGACGGTTCGGCGGTGTGCCATTCGATCTCATGGTGCCTGTTATAGCGGTCATTGGAATATTTGCCAAGGAGACCGGGCAGGGGCTGGTGTTTCAAGGGGATGGTCCGCAATCGCCCCCGCCCACTTCGAATGGCGGCGTTGATAAATCCCAGCCCAAACCCCCCAGACCCCAATTGAAAATCGTCAAATAAAAAAAGCCGCAGACTCTGCGGCTTTTTTGTATGCTGACCTTCGCCGACTCCCAGGCGCTAGGCAACCGGAAGTGCAAGGGTTGCGTGCATCTTGCTCATCGCCTTCTGCTCGATCTGGCGGATGCGTTCGGCGGACACATTGAATTCGGCGGCCAGGTCATGCAGCGTCGCGGCAACACCTTCATCGCATAACCAGCGCGCCTCAATGATGCGGCGACTGCGTTCATCCAGGCCTGCCAAAGCATGCGCCAAGCCGGAGGTTTGCAAGCGTTCACGTTCTGTTGTTTCCAGAATATGCGATGGTTCGTGTTCTTCGTTATCTGCCAGATATTGTATGGGTGCGTAGCTCTCGTCGTCATCGATACCGCTGGGTTCCAGCGCGATCTCATGCCCGGCGAAGCGTGCTTCCATATCCACCACATCATGTTCGCTGACGTTGAGCTGCTGCGCGATCTCGCTGATTTGCTGGGGCTTGAGCGGTTCCAGCCCTTTCTTCATGCTGCGCAGATTGAAGAACAGCTTGCGTTGCGATTTGGTGGTGGCTATCTTTACCAATCGCCAGTTGCGCACCACGAACTCGTGGATCTCGGCGCGTATCCAATGCAGCGCAAACGACACCAGGCGCACGCCGCGTTCCGGATCGTAGCGTTTCACCGCTTTCATCAGGCCGATGTTGCCTTCCTGAATGAGATCAGCTTGCGGCAACCCATAACCGGCGTATCCACGCGCCACACTGACCACCACGCGCAAATGGGAAAGCACCAACTCTCTTGCTGCATCCAAGTCGTTCTGGGTTTTGAATCGCGTCGCCAGGGCAAACTCCCTTTCCTGTGACAGAACAGGGAAACGGTTTACCGTTTGGACATAAGCTTCCAGGCTGCCTAAAGCAGACGGTATAGGTAAATTCATTGTGGCGTTCATTGTGTTCCCTCCTTAACTATATCATTCTAGCACTCGGGGGGTTGGAGTGCCAAGGTGGGAAATGGTTCGATACAGGATTCTGGGTGCTGTACAATATTTAAGCCTTGGGACTTAAAGCGGGCTTTTTCGCAGTCTGGTCGATGGGCTATACTTGAGGTGATCGGCCACTTGGTTGCCATCTTTTAACTACATGAGTGGCCTGCTGAAAGTTGTTTCGGTCTGATGGCGGTTAGCATAAGTAGGCCGGTCAGTCGGACGGCTATGCAAAGCTCATCGATTGTATTTTTAAACTCTTTGGGAAAAATGCATGAAAAAAATCATTCTCTTTGTGGCAACAATAATGACTGCTGCGACTTTCGCGTCGGAAGTGTCGGCACTACCTTTGTTCGCTCGTCAAACAGGTATGGTCTGTTCCGCATGCCACTTCCAGCACTTTCCAATGCTGAATGGCTTTGGTCGCGCATTCAAGTCCGCCGGCTTCACCATGATGGGCGCACAAGGAAAAGTGGAAGGCGAAAGTTTAGCCATTCCCAACACGCTGAACATGGCCGTGCTGACCACTTTGGGTTATGAAAAAACCAATCAGGCTGTTGGCAATGGCCCCCAAAAAACAACCGGTGATGGCGCATTCTATGTGCCTGGTACCGGCGGGGAATTGTCACTGTTCTTTGGCGGCCGTGTAAGTGAGAACGCAGGCTTCCTGGCAGAAATCGGTACGGGCGGATCTGTCTCAGGCACTGATGTTAGTGCTGCTCATAGCTCGGCCAAGTTGCCTATCCTGTTCGAAGCGGCAATCCCCAGTCTTAAGGCGACAGAAGGCATGCTTGCGGGTTTCATACCGTTTACCACGGATGATCATGGTGCGTCCTACGGCTTTGAAGTGCTGAATACCGGCGCCAATGTCGTGCATCAGATGAGTCCCACATCAGGTCTGAATGGCGCGCACAGCGCGGCTCTTTCAGCCCAGCAATTCATCGGTACCGATGGTTCCGCAACAGGAGTGGCATTTGTTGCGAACAATCCCATGAGTTTCATCAACCTGACCAAGTACGACCAGACCGGCATAGCAGGCGGTACCCTGGCTGTTCTGGGCTCCACTTATATTCGTATTGCCGGTATGTTTGATCTGGCCGGGTGGGATGCGGGCGCGGGCATTCAGATCTGGAGTGGAAACTCGGCTGCTTATAACGCTGGAACATACGTATACTCCGACACCAAGGCAAGAGCTATAGACGGCCAGATGCAAGGCAGGCTGGGTGACACACCGGTGGGTTTCTACGCCAGTTATGCCACGGCACCGGCAGGCACGAACACCTACAACATGGATCCTGCCGCGGTTGTGACCGGCACTGCAGTGACGGGTCTTTACGGTACAGCTAACAAGAGCGCCTTCAATATTTCAACCGAGGTGGGCGTGATCCCTGATAAAGCCACTTTGGGCGTCGCGGTTCGCTTCGGCAGGAGCGGTGTCGCAGTTGGAGCAGCCGGAAGCAATGCAACTGATAACGCAATCACGCTGATTGCTACCTACAAGCTGGCACAGAACATGATGGCATCATTCTCGCTCACCAGCGCAAGCGGTGGATATTGGGATGCGGCTCATCAAAATGCACTGGGTAGCGGAACCACCACCATCAACCTGATTAGTGTGTTTTAAATATGTTGTTACAAATATATTTCCTCAATTATTTTAAGGATATGTTATATTTTAAATTCAGATGTGAAAGTATTATCATTATTCGAGTTATATAACGTAAACCGGCTACTTGCTGTAGGCTTTTTCGCAGCCCAGGCGATTGGCTATACGAAGCACATCATCCATATAAGGGAGAAGACATGTATAAATCCATCATGAATAAAATAATTTTCTTAATGGCAAGCGTGATTGCCGCAGTGACGTTCGCGTCGGAAGCGTCTGCGCTGCCATTGTTTGCGCGTCAAACCGGCATGGAATGCGCGGCGTGCCACTTCCAGCACTTTCCGATGCTGACCGCCTTCGGTCGCGCATTCAAGGCCGGCGCTTACACGATGATGGGCGCGCAAACCAAAGTGGAAGGCGATAACCTTTCAATTCCCGGCACGCTGAACTTTGCCGTGCTGACCACTGCGGGCTATTCCAAGAACAATTCCGATACTGCAGCTACCATTGATCCATTAGTCGCTAATACAGGTGCGCGGACCACAGGTGATGGCACATTCTATATGCCGGGTACCAATGGTGAATTCTCGCTGTTCGTTGGCGGCCGCACCAGTGAGAACTCCGGCGCGCTGGCCGAGCTCGGTATGGTGCAGGACGCCGGCCAGGGTGCCGGCCTCTCTTCCGCCAAGATTCCGATGCTGTGGGAAGTGGGGGGTGAAGGTACGCGTGCAGGCGTGGTGCCCTACACGACCGACGGCCAGGGCGCATCCTATGGCTATGAAGTGCTGAACACCGGCGCCAACGCCATACATACCATGCTGTTCATCGGCGGCGACTTCAATGGTTCCGTTGCTCCCGTGCTTTCCGCCCAGCAATATATCGGCACCGGCGCGCCTGCAACCGGCTTTGCCTTCGTAGTGAACAACCCCAACTACTTCGTCAACCTGACCAAGTTCAATCAGGTCGGGCCTGCCGATCTGGGCGGCGCAGGCGCTGCTTTGACCTCCACCTACCTGCGTGCAGCCGGAATATTTGATCTGGCTGGCTGGGATACTGGTGTAGGTATCCAGAGCTGGAGCGGTTCTTCTACTGCTGTTACCTTTACTGATACCGCTGCTATCGATCCTGCTAATATTCTTCCCTACAATGCACCCGTCACACTAAATCCCAGCTTTGCGTTGATGGAAACCAAGGCATGGGCCATCGACGGCCAGATGCAAAACACATTGGGCAACAACATGCCGCTTGGTATCTATGTGACCTACGCGCGTGCCGCCGCATCAGATGCCGTTACTGTCAATGCATACAACGGCGGTGCAGATACCAAAAGTTCTTTCAATATTGCGGCCGAACTGGGCGTGATTCCTGAAAAAGCGACTATAGGCTTCGGCATCCGCCGCGGCAAGAGCGGTGATACGACTATTACGGGTTCCAATGCCAGCGATAACGCCTATCTGCTCGAAGCCAGCTACAAACTGGCGCAGAACATGTTGCTGAACCTGGTCTACACCAGCCAAAGCGGTGACTACTGGAACGCGGCTAATACGGCTGCTCTGGGCAGCAAGCAAACCTACATCAACCTGGCGACGATATTCTGATTTCCGGGTGTCTGTCCTGAGTTTGGTCCAAGGATAGGCTGCTGCAAAATGACAGGGGAGCCTCGGCTCCCCTGTTTTTTTTACATCCGATATTTCATCGCGATGTCATTTCTTTTTCAGCAGCGCCTGCAGGTCGGCGAATGGATTGTGCGTCGCCACAGATGAACGGTTGTCGCGATTCCCAGGCCGCGCCTGCTCTTCAAGGAGACGCATGTGTTCGTTGTCATGGCAATACAGGCACAGCAATTCCCAGTTGCTGCCATCCAGCGGATTGTTGTCGTGATTGTGATCCTTGTGGTGCACTGTCAATTCGCGCAGGCGCGCGCCGGAAAACTCGCGGCCGCAGCGCCCGCAGATCCACGGAAATAACTTGAGCGCCCGCTCGCGATAGGTTGCCTCGCGCTCGGTGCTGTGCCGGCGCGCTTCGGCAACGATGCGGTCGAGTCTGGAGTGATCCGGGGTCTTTTGCCTGGTCATGACCGGAAACTTGCCGGGGCGCAAGGCATTGCGCCCCTACATCTGATGCTAGATGATTGCGCCGTCAAGCTTGGCGGGGGTTGGTTGCTTCTTGGGTTTCTTAGCTTCCTTGGTTTTACGCTGTTGTCCTTTAGCCATGATCCTTCTCCTTGTAGTGTCAACATGATGAAATATGCCGCAACTAATGTGATGCGGTTAAAGCAAGTCACTGCCGCTGGCCAACCGGGTTACGGTAAAGCGCAACGCGCGCAGATGATAATCTGTCACGGGAAAATGTGAAACTTTTTTTGCATCTTTTCGGAAACCGGCATCCACATATGAACTGTGGATTCCGGGAAAATGAAAGGCCTCATTAACCGCAGACTTTGCCAAACTGGCACTATTAGTCGAACATGCCCTCATCATCCACAAGATAAAAAATATGATCCTCTCCAGTACCGCCCAACCTGCCGCAACAAAACGCCTGTCTTCGCTGCGCGACCTGCTGCCTTTCCTGCGTCCCTATCGCGGCAGGGTGGTGCTGGCTTTCGTGCTGCTGATCCTCGCTTCCGGCACGGTGCTGGTGTTGCCATTGGCGTTTCGCGACCTGATCGATTTCGGTTTCGGGCAGCGCGTCAATGCGCGCAGCGCTTTGCTGGGCACGCAGAGTCTGGACGGCCACTTCGCCGCGCTGTTCGGACTGGCGAGCGTGTGGGCGCTGGCAGTGTCGTCACGCTATTACACGGTGACCTGGATAGGCGAACGGGTGACGGCGGATCTGCGCAGCGCGGTGTATGCGCGGGTACTGAGGCAATCGCCGCAATTCTTCGAGACGCTGCAAACCGGCGAGGTGCTGTCGAGGCTGACCGGCGACACCACGCTGATCCAGACCGTGGTCGGCAGCTCGATCGCGATGGGCTTGCGCAGCCTGTTCCAGTTCATCGGCGGCATGGTGATGCTGGCGGTCACCAGTTTTTATCTGTTCTCGCTGAATCTCGGCCTGATGATGTTGCTGGCGCTGCCGATCTTCGTGATCGGCCGCAAGATGAAAAGACTTTCGCGCGAATCGCAGGACAAGATCGCCGATGCTTCGGCGCTGGCAGGCGAGATACTCAACGCAGTGCCGACCGTGCAAGCCTATACGCAGGAGCAGCGCGAAACGCAGCGATTTGCAGCCAGCGCGGAATTGAGTTTCGTCACCGCGATCCGGCGCACCCGCGTGCGTGCCGCGCTGACCGCGCTGATCATCACCGCGGTGATGGGAACCATCATCTTCGTGCTGTGGGTCGGCGCGAATCAGGTGCATGACGGCAGCATGACCGGCGGCCAGCTCGCCTCGTTCATCCTCTACGCGGCGCTGGTCGCGGGCGGCGTGGGCACGATGGCGGAAGTATGGGGCGACGTGATGCGCGCGGCGGGGGCGACGGAACGTTTATTGGAACTGCTGCATGCCGAATCCAGCATCGCCGAAGCCGCCGTGCCGCAAGCACTGCCGCAGCCCAAGCAGGCGGCGATCCGCTTCGAGCAGGTCAGCTTCCGCTACCCGTCGCGCTTGCAGACCGCCGCGCTGGACAATATCTCACTCGACATCGCGCCCGGCGAAAGCGTCGCGCTGGTTGGCCCTTCCGGCGCGGGCAAGACCACGCTGTTCCAGCTGTTGCTGCGCTTTTACGATGTGACGGATGGCGTGATCCGCCTCAACGGGCAGGACATCCGCCAGCTTACTTTGCACGACCTGCGCGACAAGATCGCGATCGTGCCGCAGGACGCGGTGATCTTCTCGGCCAACGCGCTGGAGAACATCCGCTACGGCCGTCCCGCCGCCAGCGATGATGAAGTCATGGCCGCCGCCAGAGCCGCACTGGTGGATGAATTCATTTCCCGCCTGCCACAGGGATACCAGACCTTTCTGGGGGAGCGCGGCACGCGCTTGTCCGGCGGGCAACGCCAGCGCATCGCGATCGCGCGTGCAATCCTGAAGAACGCCCCGCTGTTGCTGCTGGACGAAGCCACCAGCGCGCTGGATGCGGAATCCGAAATATTGGTGCAGCAAGGATTGAACGCCGCGATGCGAGGCCGCACCACGCTGATCATTGCTCACCGCTTGGCGACCGTGCAGAAGGCCAACCGCATCGTGGTGTTGGAACACGGACACATCGTCGAGACCGGGACGCCTGAAGACTTGCGCAAGCAGAGCGGGCTTTATGCGCGGCTGGCGCGTTTGCAATTTGATGTTTGATTGAGCCCTCCTTGATGGGGGAGGCGGAGAAGCAGTGAATTTAATGCCGCGCGCCCATGGAAAACTTCACTGCCTCGATTCATAATTGGAAAAGGGTGCGCATTGAGGGTGAGGTTCGTTTTTGATATACTTGGGCTTGAAATTGTGTTATTCCTCGCGGTGCCAAGTTGGAATAATGAAAATTAAATGGGAATGATGGAAATGAGTATAAATCTTAGTCAATCATTTGTGATCGGTATTGTGCTGTTAATCGGCTTTTCTCCGGCCGCCCTTGCAGATCCGGCAGGGGATGTTGCGCTTGCGGAACAAGCAATGGATGAACAGGATTTACATGAAGCCGCAATATATTACAGGAAAGCTGCCGAGCAGAATTACTTGCCCGCTCAGACAGCACTTGGGGAGCTTTTGCATACCTCAGAGGACTTTGAAGAGGCCGTCGGCTGGTTTCTCATGGCAGCCTATCAGGGAGATGCTGCCGCTGCATACGATTTGGGGCAGGCATATGCCAATGGCGAAGGGGTTGAAAAAAGTTTTGGTAAGGCGGTATACTGGATCACACATGCTGCGGAAAAAAATTACCTGTCTGCTGTACAGGCCTTGGCCGCTGCATACCGGACTGGTGATTTTGGGCTGGCAAAAGATCTCGACCAGGCAAAAAAATGGGAATCCCGTTTGCCTGCCTTGAGGGAGGCTTCACAAAAAGCATTTGCAGAAAAGCTTGTAAAACTAAGAACTGAGCGGAAAGAGGCGCGTATCGCAGCCATCAAGGAGGATATTGCGAAAAAAGAGGCTGCGAAAAAAGCAGAAGATAACGCGGCTGCGAAAAAAGTAGATGATGCAGATGAAGTGACCGCAAAAAAAGCAGCTGAAAAGACTGAACCAGTGCAAGCAAAATAATTACTCGAATTGAAATGTTGAAAATGCGATATTTTAAACCAAGATTTTTTGTTTCTTTCCTGCTGATGTCCGGTTCGTGCTTATCTCACGCAGCAGATACGAGCAAAGGGGCGGAGGTTTATGCTATGCATTGTGCTACATGTCACGGCGTATCCGGCATTAGCGTTATGCCCGGCGCCCCTAATTTTGCCCAAAATGAAGGGCTGATGAATCCTGACGGAACGTTGTTAATCTCTATCCAGAGCGGGAAAGCTGCCATGCCAGCCTATCGAGGTGTGTTGAGTGATCAGGATATCCTTAATGTAATTGCCTACCTGCGTACCTTGAATTGATACGCTTCACGACCTCGAGGGGGTGGATCGCAGCCCCGCCACTGCACATATCTTAAATTCATGCGCATCTCATCCCCGTTCCTTTTAGTTGCTTTTTACCTTGCCTGCCTTGGCATCGCTCACGCTGAGACTAAGCCTTCCGGAGATGTGTTTCCTCGCGTAATAGAATCATACCAGGTAGGCGAAAATGTCGTCGTGCGTGGCCTTACCGTCGAGCCAAAAAATAATGCCCTGTGGGTGGGCACTTCGGTGGGGGTGCATGAAATTGATCTTACTACCCATAAACTGCGCAACACCTTTACACGCGACAATGGTTTGGCAAATGAATATGTGTTTACCGTAGGCGTGGATAGTGAGGGCTACAAGTGGTTCGGCACCAACGCAGGAGGGGCATCGCGTTACCGCGACGGCGTTTGGAAGACTTATTTCCCGATGCACGGATTGGCTGATTACTGGGTCTATGCGTTTGCCAACCAGCACAACGGGGATCTGTGGATAGGTACTTGGGCTGGTGTTAATCGCGTCGACCTGCGCACCATGAAGTTCACCACCTATGTGAAGGAATTGGTCAACGAATGGGTATATGGCATTGCTGTGGATAATCAAGATCGCGTATGGATCGGCACTGAAGGCGGTGTTTCCATGTTCGACGGCAAAACTTGGCGCTCCTGGAGCCACAAGGAGGGGTTAGGCGCACGCAATAAGTACCAACGCGCTCCCAGTACCAATACGGGACTTGGAACGCGATCCCGCCACAATCTTAGTATGTTGTCTGGAAATGGGGGACTTACATACAACCCCAGCTATGTGTTTGCCCTTCAAGTGACGCCGGACCAATCAGTCTGGGCGGCCACGTGGGGCGGAGGAGTGAGCCGCTTTGACGGCAAGCGTTGGCATAACTACACTATGCGCGACGGTTTGGCGGGGGATATCGTTTACAGTATCGCTCAAGAGCCCAACGGCGTGCTCTGGTTCGGCACCAACAATGGGGTCAGCCGTTATGATGGAAAAAGTTGGCATAACTATGACAAATCGTCCGGTCTGCTGGAAAATAACGTCTATGCTGTCGCGGTGTCGCCCAACGGAGAGATCTGGGCTGGTTCTCGGCGTGGCGTGACACTCATCGGACGGTGAACTGGATGGTCGATGCATCAGATTGGCAAGCAACAACTGCAGCAACTTTAGGGAGATTATTGGATGCAACTGAATATTAAATCGGTAACAGCAATTGCGGTCATCGTAATCGGCTTGGTTGCCGGAATCTACATCATGAGTGTGAAGCTGGCACCCACGGTCCCGGCAAAAACAGCAGGGTCGATTCAGCCTGGCGCGGCGATGTCGCCGGGCCATCCTGCGGTAAGTAGTGGAGGTCAGTCGGGAAGCCCCCAGGCAAGTCCGCAGCAGGAGGGCCGAGTAGGAAAGGCTACAGAAGACCCAAAAACCAAATTCACTCATTTCCGTGTCGGCAACAGCAACGTCAAGTCAATTTTCATTGATGGAAAAGCGGTGTGGGTTGGAACCTCGGGAGGGGTGATCCGCTACAATACCGACACCGACGAATTCCGCTTTTTCGACCAGAAAGATGGTTTGCTTTCCAAAGGGATATTCAATATCGGCAAGCTGGACGGGCGCATCGTGGTGGGTACCTATGGTGGCGGAATGTCCTTGTTCGACGAGGCCAGCAACAGATGGGAAAACTACAATGTTCCCAACGGCCTGGCAGATGCCTTCGTTTACAAGGTGCTGAAGGCCTCCAATGGCGACACGTGGATTGCTACCTGGTCAGGGGCCAATCGTATCCGCGGTGGGGATTTGAAAGATCGTTCCAAGTGGGATGTGTACACGGTGGAAAACACCAAGGGCGGGTTGCCCAACGACTGGGTCTATAGCCTGGCTGAAGGCAAAAACGGCGAAATGTGGTTTGCCACTGAAGGAGGCCCGGCACGTTTCAAGAACGGCAAGTGGGAGCACTGGAAAGTAGGTGCTCCGTACGAAAAAATCAAGAACGATCCAAAGTTCGGCGTTGACCCGGCCAAGTTTTCTGAACATCACGCTCAACAGGCGAGGGAAATGGGCTTGGCTGGCAAAAGTGGAGCCGGGGCTTACAATCCCAACTATATTGTATCTTTGCAGGTGGACAGTGATGGTGTAGTGTGGTGCGGTACATGGGGTGGCGGGTTAGCGCGCTTCGATGGTAAAAGCTGGCGCAATTACACCATGGCCGACGGCTTGCCAGGCAACCTCATTTTCATGCTACACCGTGATCCATCCGGGAAATTGTGGATTGGGACCAATAATGGGGTTGCTGTTTTAGAAGGCGACAAGATAGCAGCCAAAAAACTCAAGATACTGACCACCAAGGACGGGCTGTTCTCTGATACCGTATTTTCCATGGCTACCGGTGAGGATGGTAGTAAATGGCTGGGTAGCTTCGGCGGCGTGACCCATCTTAAGTAATCCTGCATAGGCAGACTCGCTTCTGCTTAGAGATGATAAAGCGCATGGCAAAAACTATGCGCTTTTCCTTGGCTACCTGAAATCAGGTTTTAAAAAATGTCAGGCAATCCAACTTTGATTTATGGATAAAGCCATATCGAGCCTACCAAATCCCATAGGGATGTTATCGCTATCAAATTAGGTATGTAAATCAATAAAGCTGGTGATTAAAAAATGGCACGTTATTTATCTAGACACATGAAAGATTGGTTAGTGGCAGTGATGAGCGCGATCACCATAACGATGAGCGGGACTGTCCCGGCTGCACCCATGACCAGGGATCAGGGCGACGCGATACTCAAGGAGTTGCGCGAGATCAAGCAGCTGCTGGCAAGGCCGCAGCAGCAGGCCCAGGCACCATCAGCTCCACAGATGCCGCAGAACCTGACCGTCAAGGGCGACGCGATCTACGTGCTCGGCAAAAGCGACGCGCCGCTGACGCTGGTGGAATTCACCGACTACCAGTGCCCGTTCTGCGGCCGGTTCGAGCAGAACACTTTCCCCGAGATCAAAAAGAACTATATCGACACCGGCAAGCTGCGCCTCATCGTGCGCGACCTTCCGCTGGAAGGCTTGCATCCATTCGCGCTCAAAGCCGCACAGTCGGTGCACTGCGCCGGAGACCAGGGCAAGTTCTGGGAGATGAAGGATGTGGTATTCAGGAACCAGAACCGGCTCGATGCCGATTCGCTGGCAGGTTATGCGAAAGAACTGTCGCTGAATGACGACACCTTCAAGAGCTGCATGGCCGATGGCAAGCATCTGAAAGAGATCGGCGACGAAGCCAGATATGCCCAGTCGCTGGGCATCACCGGCACGCCGACGTTTATACTCGGCAAGACCGCAGGGGACTCAGTGGAAGGCCAGGTGATCGTCGGCGCCCAGCCGCTTGAGGCCTTCTCTGCAGCGATCGACGGGATGCTCGCGAAGTACTGATTGTTCGTAGCGTGCCTGCGCGCGCACTACGCCGGTTGCCAAAGCCCCTCTCCAATCAGCCCAGCGCCGGGTAATCCGTATATCCCTTGGAGCCCGGCGTATAGAATGTGTTCATGTCGGGCGCATTCACCGCCGCGCCGGACTTCCAGCGCGCGACCAGATCGGGGTTGGCGAGGAACGGTTTGCCCACTGCGACCAGGTCGCACTTGCCAGCAGCCAGATCGCTTTCGGCTCGCGCGGCATCGTAGCCGCCGGAAAGGATCAGCTTGCCCTTGAACACGTTGCGGAAAGTGGCCTTCATCGAGTCTGGCACTTGCGGCGCACCCATAGCCGAGTGGTCGACCAGATGAATGTAGGCGAGCCCGCGCGCATTGAGTTGCCGCGCAAGATACGTGTAATCCCCCTCCATCGCGTCATATAGCGGCATGTCGTTGAACACGCCATACGGCGACAGGCGTATGCCGACCTTGTCCTTGCCGATCGCCTTGATCGTAGCGTCGGCGACTTCGAGCACGAAGCGCGCGCGGTTTTCTATCGAGCCGCCGTAACGGTCAGTGCGCTGATTCGAATTCGGGCGGATGAACTGCTCGAGCAGATAACCGTTAGCTCCATGCAATTCGATGCCGTCAAATCCCGCCGCCACCGCATTCTTGGCGGCCTGTGCGAATTCCTCAATGGCAGTCTTGATGTCAGCGTCGGTCATCGCTTGTGGCATACCATTTGGCTTCATGCCCTCGGCATCGGTGTACATGTCGCCGGCAGCTGCCACCGCCGACGGTCCCAGCACGCGCGCGCCCGCAGGAAGATTGAGTGAATGGCCGATGCGCCCGCAATGCATGAACTGCATGAACATCTTCGCGCCCTTGGGACGAACCGCATCAGTGACGAGCTTCCATCCCGCGACCTGGGCTGCGGAAAATATACCGGGTATGCGCGGATAGCCGAGCCCGTTGGGAGACGGTGATGTCCCTTCGGTGATGATCAGCCCCGCTGATCCCCGCTGCGCGTAATACTCCGCCATCAATTCATTAGGGATATTGCCTATGGCGCGGTTGCGCGTCATCGGTGCCATGACCAGATGATTCTGTAGTGTGAGTGTACCCAGGGTGACTTTTGAAAACAGCAGTGGCATGGTTATTCCTTTTTAAAATGAGTTGGATATTTACGGACAAAAATGGTTGGAGGCATAATGCCCAATGCGAATTGTTCACCGCTCACAAAACGAAGAAATTATCACCAACACCGGCGTTAAGGAAATGCAGTTGCCATTTCGGCGGGCATAATACCCAGAATTCGATGGGCGATCATCATATAACATTCCCGATGAACCTACATTCCATACGCGGATGTGTTGAATCACATCAACGGATGCGTTCCAATTTCTGTGGCGGAGTGAATACAGAAGTTAGCGGAACGTAGGCGAGTATTGTGGTGCTCGGAATGCCAATGGAGATGAAGCATATCGGCGCAACCCCGTTTTCGGATTGCCATTTTTGGTATTCATTTCCAAGAATAAAGACGGATTTTCATCATTTCCATGATTTTTACACCCCTCAAGATACTTGCCCTATCATTCCGTATGTCAATATCTGCGCCATTCCTGCCGCTCCTTATTTGTCTTGGCATGTAATATGCTCATTCAATACATGAAGGGTGGAAATTTCAGATACGGCGGTAAGAAACCGTAATTTGCCGGAAGCAGAAGGAGGTGTGCCATGAAAGTCGATATGAACATGAGCAACTACGAAATCGAATATGAAGCGATTGAGGACGAGTACGGCGATGAGGTGTTGTGCTCTGGATGGAATCCTGAGGTTGATTCAGTGTGTCAGCAATTACAGCTTGTGCCGACCAGCGAACAGCTGGCCATGCCGGAGGAACTTGCGACGGAAGTTGCGGAACTATTCCTGAGAAAGATGTATTCCTATCAGCGTTAATTACCGGCGGCCTCCTTCGTATTGTGTCCAGCTTGCGGCGGTACGATGGAATGCAGTGGGAATGCAAATTATACGGGGGTTGAATTTTGGAGGCCGGTTATAAATATCGATCCGGCCACTTTGTTCAGGTGATTCATTTGACGAATATGGTTTTGCCGATGTCACACAAACCAATTTCACAAAACTGTCACGGAACAAAATCCGGGCCAACCGGTCCAACTCTTCGGAATCAAGTATAAACACGAGATTCAATTCATCTTAGCGATTATAGAAGGAACATCAATATGAGCGAAAAATCCACCAGTAATGCCTTTTCTGAAGATGTAAAGTTTAACGCTGCGCTCGGCTGGTTTGCAGCTTTGTCAGTGTCGATCGCAGCATTGGCGAGTTTTGCTTCTTAAGGGCATCAAGCAATAAAGAGCAGTATACAGAGGGCGGTAAATCCGCCCTCTGTCATTTGACTTTGTGTTCCAGTGCAATACCGAACAGTTCCAGGGCAACGCCCAGAATAAGCAACAGTGCGCCGGGCCAGGCTTCTGGGGTGAGGATCATCAGCGCAGCGCCCAGTACCACCATGATCACTGCACTGACACGCCGGATACGTGGATTCATTATCATATGGCCCCCTGTAATTCCTAGGTTTGAAAGTAAAGTATAGTTTAAATAATGACTTTCAGTCGACATGATTTTCGGTCACCCCTGCAAGGTCACTAGTGATTAAATCGATGGCGGAGATCATAATCAAAAAATTAAAGCATGAAGCAGAATTATTTAAAGAGGCATTACTCGCAGGCGTGAAGTATGCTGAAGGACGTGGCGTAGTCGAGTTTGAGCCGACCGATTCGGCAAGCGAGAAGCTTTTATACATTTACAGGCTTCTGGTCCATGATAAAGTTATTCAACCATTGCCTGAAGATCAGGTCGCTGAAAAAACCTTGCGCCACAAACTTGCCATCTGGTACTCAAAACAACTGCCCACAGATCATCCCCTCTTAAAATAAGCAGGCCGGTCGGTTTGATCCTGTCTCATTGATCGTATGAACATCATCTTGACATTCAAGTTTAATATATTGAGATGAGTACAGACGACAATAAAGAAAAATTCCGCATCGACAAGTGGCTTTGCGCTGCGCGCTTTTTCAAAACACGCTCCTTGGCAGCTGATGCGGTCGAGTGCGGTAAAGTGCATATCAATCAGGCGCGCGTCAAACCGGCCAAAGCGGTAGCGGTGGGAGATATGCTCACCATCAACATCGGGCAGAAACAATATGTAGTCGAGGTGCTGGCTCTTTCCAATAAGCGCGGCCCAGCTGCCGAGGCGCAGAAATTATATCGTGAGACCGATGCCAGCCGTCAGCGGCGGGAAGCCATTGCCACCCAGCTCAAGGCACAACCGCAACCTTTCTTTTTCAAGGGCAGGCCGACAAAGCGTGATCGGCGGGAGATTGAGAGGTTCAAGAAAGGAAAGTGATGTCTGCCCGGACTCACATCAAGTATTCAGAATCAGAGTTTCAAGGCATCAGGCAACCACGTATCGTTGTGTTTGCTCGATATCATTTTGACTCATCAAATAGCATTTCCAGGCGCATGCTAAGAGTAGGGCTGGATCGAAAATTTTCTGTTTTTGGGAAATGCAGTTGCGGGCTGAATTCAAAGAACATCCAATCCCGATGCAATCGGTAACGATAAAGCATCGATAAAATATATTCCGTCAACTCATATTGGGGGTTGCTGACCCCGACCGCGCTCGCCTGATACAGCAGGGCGGTGCGCTCGCTCACAGTGCGGTAGACCGATAGGTCCTGACGCAAATCGAAGTTCTGCTTGTCGTTGAGCCATGTGGCAGTACTGGTGGCACGGAACAGAACCGGGCCGCTTAAAAAACGCTCCAGGTCAAGCTGGGTAGTTTCGCCCACACCTATGGTATTAAACCAATATACAGACTCCGCTGTTTTCATGCGCCATACATCACCCAGCGGAACCGAATAGCTTCCCCTTGCGCGTACGAAAGGACTTACCGGGAGTGGAAATTTTAGCCCCCAATCAATACTAAAGTGCCAAGCCTCTTCCAATTCTTTCACGTAGCGAGCAGCCAGGGCATAACTACCCGGCCTGGTGATTTCATTATTAAGCAAGGTTGAGCCTTGTGTTGGCTCAGGGGTTATATTTTTCTCAGGGTCTGTTTCCAGCAACAGATGTAATCGCCCCTCGGTTGCAGGCAATCTCAAGTTTACCCTGGCTGCCAGATTGAACTTGCGATCACCGCCATATCCGGTTACCCGGCTGAGATCAAGCTGAACCACACTTTGATTACTCTCCTGGTAATGACGATCACCACCAAAGAAACGATCGATATCGTTAGCGAAGCTGGTTATCTGCCCAGACAAATAATTGCGCGGGGCGTCTATGGCATCCAAGACATCACTTTGCTGTGTCTGAGGTGCAGGTTGTTCTGTGCCAAGCAGCTTCAAGGGAAAAAGAAGAGTAATACCCATCAGCAGGCCCGACAAAAGCCTGCAAAGCCTGATAGATTTACGCTCTATGGAAGACATTTCAGGCAGATATTACACAATGTAATCGCGTAAGCGGAGTTTGACGTGTCGCCGGAGCATCGGCTAATGGCCGACCCGCCATAGCCATGCGACATTTTGTCGTAACATAAACGTTCAATCGGGCCGTGAGAAATCTGGAATTAACTTCAAAATTATTGTTTTCCATCGGTTGGCATCAGCGTCTGGCGGGCATACCGAATCTCTATGGTTATTTTGGACAGTTTGTACGACAATTCAAGCTGCGGCGCATTCCTGTCGCCAAGCAAATCAAACTGATTAGGAGAAGATCATGGACATATTGCAAAAGATAATTATTTTCGCCGCTGTAACCCTGGTTGTTGGTGGCTTGGGCTGGTTTATCTTTTTAGCTCATTGATTTGCCGCTACCGGCAGGCAAAAGGCCAGCGGCGGATGATTGTCATTGAAGCGAATCGAAGTTGCATCGTGGGCAGCATGCCCAAGAGATGCCCGTTCGAGTTTTGCTCGAAGAGTCATCGGCGTAACAGCATAGATGCACGCTCAAATGGGGTACATACGCTCATTGAATAATTCCGGCTGGGATGGATATGAAAAAAGATTTTTGGCTGGAACGTTGGGAGCGTGAAGAAATAGGCTTTCACCAGAACGAGGTTAATCCTCATTTGTGTGAAATCTGGCCGGAATTAAATCTTGCCCGCGGCAGCTCAGTTTTCGTGCCGCTGTGTGGCAAAAGCGAGGACATGCTATGGCTGCGTGAGCAGGGACTCCAGGTCCTGGGAGTGGAACTGAGCGCCATCGCGGTGCAAGCGTTCTTCAAGGAAAACGGATATATCCCGCAGCACATCAGCGATGGAAAATTTGACCGTTGCGAAGCGGATAGTATCCGCATACTGTGCGGCGATTTTTTCGATTTGAGCAGGGACGACATGGCGAAAGTGAGCGCGGTGTATGACCGCGCATCACTGATCGCGTTGCCGCCAGAGATGCGCGTACGCTATGTCCGCCACCTGGTGAGCATCCTGCCGCCCGCAATACAGATCCTGCTCATCACTGTGGATTATCCCCAACCTGAAATGCAGGGCCCGCCGTTTTCGGTATCCTCGGGCGAAGTGGAAGCGCTCTACCGCGACTACGCCGAGGTGCGCTTGTTGACGCAAATTGAAGTGCTGGCGAAAAACCCGCGCTTCCAGCAACGCGGCTTGAGCCGCTTGCGGGAAAGCATCTTCCAGCTGACGCTGCGCTAGTTCGAGTCAGGTTGTTCGCGGACACAATGAACACGGGAAAATTAATAGGGCTTCGCCGCTTCATGTTCCGTTCATTTTGAAACGATAACCAGTCCACGGGCTTTATTGCTGGTAGTGTCTATGGTGGCAATCGCCTGCCGCAGGGTGCTGATATTGACCCATGCCGGAGGGTATTTATACTTTGCCACATCGAGGATCAAAACACGGTCTGATTGTGCATCGAAAGCCGCCAATACTGACCAATGCCCGCCCCCTACCTGTCCGAGGTTTGCACGTAAATAATTCGCCAGCACAAACTGGCCATCGTCCAACAGCGCTTTTTGCAGCAAGGTACGCAGGCTTTCATCGTTCAGGGTATCTCCAGCGATGGATTCAGCCCGGACACCTTGGGCAACCAATGTTTCTGCCATCTGTTCCCGTGTCATGCCCATCTGCAGCACGGTCTGCGGACTGATGATTTTTACCACATCAGAGGTGAAATAATTGCTCTGGGTAAAGTAGGCGTAGGGGGCATATGCAGGGTCGACAGGTTTCTTTATCGGCATGGCGTTAAGCACGGTTATGGCGCTGGCTACGGAACAATATGACTGGGTGCTCTGCACTGCGAACGTCGGGATCAATTGCCAGTAATCCGCATCGGCCGGGATGCGGGCCCGCATTGCCTTGCCTGCCACCGAGTCCCAATAAATAACGGCAGGTTCTGCCGCTGTCACCCCAAATGCAGCGGGCACCAGGCAATACAGGATTATTGCGAGCACAACATTCTTCATGGGTATTCTTTCCGGTTGTTTGTGCGCTTAATCATAGCGGCAAGATCCTCAACGTACAATCAGGCGAAACAAATAAATCGAACCAGGTAATTCGAGGACCTCATGATTTCTGGAATTAAAATCGATAAGGCAGATACGCGCAACTGGTACTCGAATCGTGCCCGGGTCAGATGTGGTAGCATAAAATCCATGCCTCACTGGCCAATGAACTTTCACCGCACTATGCCATTTATGAAGCGCAGCCTGACAAGGGTGCCGCTGTCTGTTGCACCGTGTGGCGTCACAACAGCAGCAAACTGCAGGAGGGCAGTGGGGTGGTAATGTTCTCTTGCCTGCTGATTGCCAGCATAACTATCCTCGTCTTGTATATCATTAGCATCAAGCGCCGGCTGGCCCGCGACATCACCGAACGCAAACAGTCCGAGCAACGCGAACAAACCCGCAACCATGTGCTGGAGTTGCTGGCCCGTGGCGCTTCGCTCGCTGCGATACTGGAAGCCATCGTGCGCGGCGTGGAGCAGGAGCAGCCAGATATGCTGTGCAGCATCATGCTGCTCGACAGTGGGGGAGAACGCCTGCTGAACGGCGCGGCACCCAGCCTGCCCGATTTTTACAACGATGCGATCGACGGGTTCGGGATAGGCGTAGGCGCCGCTTCTTTTGGCACCGCCGCCTTTACCGGCCAGCGTGTCATCGTTGAAGATGTCAGTACCCATCCTTACTGGGCGCCCTATCGGGAACTCACGGCCAGGGCCGGGCTGAGCGCGTGCTGGTCGGAACCCATCCGTTCGTTTTCGGGCAAAGTGCTCGGCACCTTCGCGATATATCATCATCTGGCGCACCGGCCGGCCGATGAAGAGATCCGACTGATCGAGCAAGCCGCCAATCTGGCAGAGATCGCGCTGGGCCGCAGCCATGCCGACCAGGCGCTCAAGGAGAGCGAAAAACTGCTCTCCGATATCCTTGAGAACGTCACCGCCTACATCTACATGAAGGGCATGCAGGGACACTACCTGTTTGCCAACCGCCTGTTGCGTGAGCGGTTCGCTGCGCCGATGGGAGAGATCGTGGGCTATGACGACAACAAGTTCTTCGACGCAGACACCGCTGCGACGATGCGCAAGGACGATCTGCGTGTATTGCAGCATGGCGAGACGCTGAAAGCAGAGGAGACACTGTTCAACATGCTCACAAGGGAGACACAGGTTTTCATGACAGTCAAAATTCCACTGCGGCGCGAGGACGGCAGCATCTATGCCTTGTGCGGCATCTCCACCGACATTAGCGAGCGAAAGGAAATAGAGGAACACATGCAACACATGGCCCAATACGATGCCCTTACCCACCTGCCCAACCGCGCGCTATTCAACGATCGCCTGAAGCAGGCAATTGCTGCCGCGCAACGGAATAAAGCTCGTCTGGCACTGATGTTCATCGACCTGGACAAG
>DHIV01000005.1:45542-51759 GCA_002403995.1 Gallionella sp. UBA4737
CTGATGTTCATCGACCTGGACAAGTTCAAACCGGTCAATGACACATACGGCCATGGCGTGGGCGACCTGTTGCTGAAGGATGTCGCGCTGCGCATCCAGGATTGCCTGCGCGATTCAGATACCGCCGCGCGCATAGGCGGCGACGAATTCGTCATACTGCTACCGGCCATTGAGACAGAGCAGGATGCCAGCAAAGTCGGGGAGAAAATACTCCATGCGCTCAACCGGCCTTTCGAGTTGGCGGGACACACGCTTAAAATCGGCTCAAGCATAGGCGTAGCCGTTTATCCGCAACACGGCAAAGATGAGAAGCTGTTGGTCAAGAGCGCCGACATCGCGATGTATCACGCCAAGAAAAATGGCCGCAACAACGTTAAAATCTACCAGTTGGGGATGCAGGAGATCAGCCAGTAAGGTATAGAGGTTTCCTTAATGCGCTCGCATTACAATCGCTGAGGCCTAAGACGCAGATAACTAATTAAGGAGGATAGCAATGAAGATTGCATTGGTTGGCATAACCGGAAAAATCGGAAGCCAGAATGCACTTGAAGCAAAAAAACGCGGCCATGTTGTTACCGGCATATCTCGCCGTGCGGCGCCCGCTTCGGGCGAACTGGCGTCGTTCCCAATCGTGATTGCGGATATCTTTGACCCTCGTGCCTTGGCCCCTGCGGCAGAGATCGGTCCGGGCGAGAAAAAGGGCAAGTTCCGGGTGGGCGCCCGCAATTTGATCGCGGACGCGTCAGGCCACAGCCGAATCTCCTATGGCGATTATGCAGATGCATATGTCAGCGAGATCGAGACCGGGCGCTATCCGAAAGAAATCGCAACTGCCACATATTGATTTGCCATCCATTTTTTAACGACTACACATCCCCTAGCCGGGATTTTACAGGGGCCATTACGCAATGAAACAATCAGAAATCAAATTTACCATTACGCTTGACGACAACAAGATGCCGGAAAAGATCGACTGGAGCGCTTCCGATGCCAAAAAGGAAAGCACCAGCAAGGCAGTGATGATCGCGCTTTGGGACACCAATGAAAAAAAGACACTGCGTATCGACCTGTGGACCAAAGATATGCTGGTAGACGAAATGAAGCAGTTTTATCACCAAAATCTTTTATCCATGGCAGATAGTTTTGAACGTGCCACCGGAGAAGTGCAAGCAGCCAAAGCCATGCGCAACTTTGCCCAGGAATTCGGTGAACGCATGAACCTGGTCATGAAGAATAATTTTTATTCTCTGGGCAAGAACAATCAAGTCTGAACATCCCCGAGTACAGCTTTCCTGCTGATGACTGCGACAACGCAATTGCACGCAGTTATTTGGCTTGGCAGACAGACGGCGGTCCCATGACATTTCAGTTCTGCTTATGCCCTGCGGTCCATTTCCGCAGCGCGTCCAGTGTGTTTTCGACATGCTTGTCCGGTTGCATGGCTGTGTAGGTGTAGATGATCTCACCGCCGGGAGCAATGACATAGGATGTGCGATTCGCATACTCCGGTTTTGCCGCGAGGATCGCATCGTAGGATTTCATGATGCTTTGATCTGGATCCGCCGCTACTGGAAATTTACTTCGACATTCGCTGACCGAAAACCGGTTCAACTTCTCGATATCGTCGTGCGAAACGCCGATCACTGTCGCCCCAAGAGCCCGATATTTCTCGATCGCATCGGCAAAATCGTGCGCTTCTATAGTACAACCCTTTGTGAATGCTGCCGGATAAAAATAAAGCACTACCGGTCCCTTCTTCAGCTCATCGACAAGCGAGTATGTGAATACCTTGCCGCCAAGGGAGGCCTGTGTAACGAAGTTTGGCGCCATGCCCCCGATATTCAGGGCTGAATACGCCGGCATTGCAACTGACGCTGCCAAGAGTCCCAATGCTGTCAAGAGTACAAGAGCAAAAGATTTTCCCATCGCTAGCTCCTTATCTGTTTTACACGTCAATATTCTATACTTTTAAAATTGAATCGTCTTCGCAAAGAGCCCCCGGCAAAGAGACCCGGGCTGGGTCAGACTGGCCCCTTTGATTTTCGTTTTCCATCCCATCATTTATCGGTTGGCAGAAATCATCGATTGCGGAGTATACTTTTTCCCCGTTGGAGGGCGACGACACAGACGGGTCAAGTTGGCGGCGGCGCACCATGACGATAATTATTGAAAGGAGCGAATCATGCTGATTTCACAATACGGTTCAGGGGCGCGATGGTTTACGGCGTTACTCGCTATTGTTTGTTTGGCCGTGGACGGACACGCATCGCCTCAATCGGATGGCTCGCAAGCCGTAGCCGAGAATTACAAGCAGGCGGTTGCCAGCCCGATACGAACCGATGACGACAGGGATGCGGATGCCAAGCGCAAACCGCTGGAGTTGCTGCAGTTCACTGATGTGCGGCCGGGTATGCGGGTGCTGGATGTTGCAGCCGGCGGCGGATACACCACGCAATTGCTCGCGCTGGTTGTCGGAAACAACGGGACGGTGTGGGCGCAAGGAGCCAAGTCACAGTCAGCATTTGAGAAACGACTGGCCAGTCACCCCCAGGCTAACATCGTTCCGGTAATACGGCCATTCGAAGACCCGGTACCCGACGATGCAACCAGACTGGATTTAGTCACCATCATCATGAACTATCACGATATCGCCTACATGCCCGTTGACCGCGCAAAGATGAACCAGCGGCTGTTCAACGCGCTGAAACCGGGCGGGCATCTCGTTGTGATGGATCACTCGGCCAAGCCGGGCAGCGGTATATCGGCGGCAAAGTCCCTGCATCGCATAGACGAGAAGGTCGTGGTGGACGAATTTCGGCAAGCCGGTTTCAAGCTGGAACTAGAAGGTAATTTTTTGAAAAACCCGGCCGACCCTCGCGACCAGGCTTTCTTCAACATGAAGATCCCTACAGACAAATTCGCACTGCGCTTCGTCAAGCCTTGATGCGTGATATTCCAGGATAAAATTTAGAGGCACGCCACAGAGGGCACAAATGAAAACCACATTGATCACCGGAGCCAGCCGTGGAATCGGACTGGAGTTTTCCAAACAATATGCAGCAGACGGCTGGCGTGTTTTGGCTTGCAGCCGCTACCCTGAAAAATCGGATGCGCTCAACAAATTGGCGGCGCAACATCCCGAACAGATAAAAATCCATGCGCTTGATGTCGCCGATCATGTACAGATCGATCGTCTGGCGCAGGTGCTGGCCGATGAATCCATCGACCTGCTCATCAACAACGCCGGAATCTATCCGGATTCAGATAAAAGCGGTTTTGGCCATACCAATTATGCGGACTGGATCCAGGCATTCCGCATCAATACCATGGCGCCACTGAAGATGGCCGAGACATTCGCCACGCAACTTGCTCGCGGCAAGCAAAAAACCATCGTGACCATTACCAGCAAAATGGGCAGCATCGCAGACAATAGCGGGGGCGGCAGCTACCTTTATCGTTCCAGCAAAGCGGCGGTAAATATGGTCGTGAAGAGTCTTGCGATTGACCTGAAGCCGATCGGAATCACAGCAGTCGTGTTTCATCCGGGTTGGGTCAAGACTGATATGGGCGGCCCGAACGCATTGATCTCCGCCGAGCAAAGCGTATCCGGCATACGGCAAGTGATCGCCGGACTCACCATAGCCGACTCAGGGAATTTTTTTGATTATGACGGCCAGGTTATTCCCTGGTAATCAAGACAGAATTCTGTAATCCCGTATTTATGAAGTTGCTGGCGGCAGATGGATGGCCGAAGCATGCGGGGTTTTATTGGTCAGCTCCGTTTCGGCTTATGTCGCACGATATGCCAATTGGAATCATCTCTCAGTCGTTACTATCCAATTGCCGCCAAGTGTGGGATGATTCCAGCCCGGCACGAGGTCACCAACCGTATTATGGGAGAACGCCATGTCAAGAACGCTTAATGTAGCAATACCTGTGACGCTGCTTCTTTCAGCCCTGGCCTTATCTGCTTGCGCGTCAAAACCGGAAGCGGTTTCTGTTGCTGAGCCGGCCCCGGTCGCGGTAGTTGCCGAAAAGCCATCCGTGCCGGAGGTAACACCCGAGCCTGCACCCGCTCCGGTGGCCATAGCTGAACAGCCTGCAGTCAGCGCGGAACCGGTGCCCAAGCCGGCAATCCGGAAAGCGAAGAAAATCGCGGCCAAGCACGCGCCGGCAAAAGCTTCGCCCCCCCCACTCGTCATAGTGCCTGCCCCGATTGCGGAACAGCATGCGGCTCCAATTTTGCCGCCGGAACCCAGCCCTCCTGTAACTATTGCGCCGCCGGTACAAAAAATTGCGGAGGTGGGCTTTCTGGAGCGGTACTGGCTTTGGTTGCTTGGCCTCGCCATAGTCATAGCCGGGGTATTTGCCTGGTTGTGGAGGAGTCAGGAAGACAGGCACTGAGCCTAGTGGTTGCCAAACCGCGCATTTCCACAGAATCGAGGAACAGCCGCATTCCTCTTCGACTTATGTCGGACGACATCAAGCAGGATACTTTCCCAATCGTCAGCGTAACTGCTTGAACTGGCTACGAGTCAACTGTCATCCTTGATGCCGGCACAACTGGTCCCTAGCCATCGGCCTTTGATACCCACGTGAACTTTTCCGCCACCGCTTTGCACCAGGTCCATGCTGGCTGTTAAGCTTTCGGGTGTCGTGGCCTCGATTACCCACTTCGCAGTGTAGGCATGTGGTGCCGGGCATGTTCTCTCAATTACGAGCTTGTTTGCCGACCTCGAGATGATCTTCTTTTTACATTGCTCTTCGTCGTCTGACGAGATCATGCGATCCTGGTCCAGCTTCTTTTGCGTAACGCAACTCTTGCGCACATGCGTGCTGGGTTTGCCCGCACGCGCCTGCATCATCGTTTCAATCTTGGCACGTTTTTCTGGGGGCATACTTGCCAGTGCTTCAGCGGGGATCAGCATGCCTTTTGTCAAGGTGGTCGTGGTGATTTCCCAAGCGCCGGTTTTCGCGTTAAGGGAATCGGCAAGCGCATACAAGGGTGTCGCAACGATCAAGACGATGGCATATCCAAGCAGGTTTTTTACTGGCATTTTTGGCTCCTTAATACGAGAAGTGAACCCGGATTCAAGTCAACTCTTGCGCGGGCCTGAAAAATGGATAGAGCTTCATTCCCAATCAATCATAAAGTTAAAAGGTGAGTGCAATTTCGAATTATTTTCACCATGTTGTTTGTCTTGTGGCGACATTAAGCCTTGGACAGCAACTTGAGTGCCTGGCGGATCCCATCCGAGATGCCGGCATCCTTGGGTAGTTGCTTGACCGCCCAGTCTGCTTCCTTGTCGTTGTAACCCAATGCCTGCAGGGCATTCACGATGTCATGGTTTGCTGACGAAGCCGACGCGCCTGGAACGACACTCGATCCGGTCACCACGAACTTGCCCTGTAATTCCAGCAGCAGCCGCTCGGCGGTTTTCTTGCCCACCCCGGGTATCTTGGTGAGTCGTCCAGCCTCCTTGTTCGCCACTGCAAGGGCCAGATCGTTCAGGCTCAGACCGGACAATACCGACAATGCCAGCTTGGGCCCGACCCCGCTGATCTTGAGCAACTGGCGGAACGCGACGCGTTCCTCGTTGCTCAAAAATCCGTACAGCAGATGCGCATCCTCGCGCACGATCAGTTGCGTGTGCAGCACCACTTTTTCGTGCAGCACGGGCAGGTTGTAGAAGGTGCTCATCGGCACGTCCAGTTCGTAAGCCACTCCTTGCACGTCCAGCAAAATCTGCGGCGGATTTTTCTCCAGCAATATTCCTGTCAATCTTCCAATCAAACCAGTCTCCCATTTTTCATGCGGTATCCCGCCGTCGCCAGCGCACCCATGCCTTGTCCGCCGTGCGCATGACAAATCGCGCAGGCCAGCGCATCTGCCGCGTCCGGGCTGGGGGTGCCGGATAATTTCAACAAGCGTTGCACCATCTTTTGCACCTGTTCCTTGTCGGCATGGCCATTGCCGACCACGGCCTGTTTGACCTGCAAGGCGGTGTATTCCGCCACCGGCAGATTCGCCAGCACTGCCGCACAGATCGCCGCGCCGCGCGCCTGCCCGAGCAACAGCGTGGATTGCGGGTTGACGTTGACGAATACTTTTTCCACCGCGACTTGCTGCGGCTGGTGTTGCGCGATCACCTCGCCCAGGGAATTCAATATTGCTTTTAACCGTTCCGGCAACTCGCCGTCCGGCGTCTTGATGCAG
>DHIV01000005.1:51988-52122 GCA_002403995.1 Gallionella sp. UBA4737
CGTCTTGATGCAGCCGCTGGCGACATAGTGCAATTGCTGCCCGGCTTTGTCCAACACGCCAAAACCCGTCACACGTAAACCGGGATCAATGCCCAGAATCCTTGTGTGCGAAGGTACAAGGGGCAAGGGGCAAG
>DHIV01000075.1:0-665 GCA_002403995.1 Gallionella sp. UBA4737
ACGAGGGCAACCACCTGATCAAGCCGGCAGCTTCATATGGTGCTGGCATCGAGTATCTGAAAGAAGTCGAGATTTCGATGAGGGATAATACTCCAGCCGGACTTGGGCCGGCTGGCAGGTCAATACGTGAAAACAAGCCCATATGGTGTCAGGATTTCCAGCATGATCCTGCTACTGTAGCTTGGCATGAAAGAGCTAAGAAATTTGGTTGGGGTGCGTCAGCCTCGCTTCCTTTGCGTCGCAAAGGTGTTGTCATCGGGGCTTTGGGGTTGTATGCCGATGTGGCGAATGCGTTCGATGAAGCCGCTCAGAATCTATTGACAGAAATGGCCATGAACATCAGTTTCGCGCTGGACAACTATAACCGCGAAATTGAACGCAATGCGGCAGAAGAGAAGATTCAATATCTTGCGTTCTATGACTCCCTTACCGACCTGCCCAACCGGCGGCTTCTACTGGACCGACTTCAGCAGGCATTGGCTTCCTGTATGCGTAGCGGCCGGGAAGGTGCACTGCTATTTATCGATCTGGACAATTTCAAAAACATAAATGACACACTCGGTCATGACATTGGGGATGCACTGTTGCAACAAGTCGCACAACGCCTGGAGTCCTGCATACGTGAAGGCGACACCGTGGCACGCCTGGGCGGTGATGAATTCGTG
>DHIV01000075.1:863-6626 GCA_002403995.1 Gallionella sp. UBA4737
CGCCTGGGCGGTGATGAATTCGTGGTGATGTTGTTAGATCTCAATGAACAACCTATTGAAGCTGCAGCACAGACAGAATCCATCGGCGAGAAAATTCTAGCTGTTCTCAGCCAACCTTACCAATTTGATCAGCATGTATACCGCTGTACCTCCAGTATCGGTGTCACTTTATTTAAGGACCATCAACAGGCGACAGAAGAACTGATGAAACAAGCTGATATCGCCATGTATCAAGCCAAGAAGGCCGGACGCAACGCCCTGCGCTTCTTCGACCGGCAGATGCAGGAAAATATCTCTGCCCGTGTCTCATTGGAAGGTGAATTACACAACGCAATTGAGTTCCAGCAATTCCATCTGCATTATCAAATCCAAGTAGATAGTTCATATCAACCCTTGGGCGCGGAAGCATTGATTCGCTGGATACATCCCGTGCGAGGAATGGTATCACCCGCACAATTCATTCCTCTGGCGGAAGAAACAGGGCTGATACTGCCCATCGGGCAATGGGTGCTGGAGACGGCCTGCGCCCAGCTCAAGGCATGGCAGCAAGTGCCGCTTGCCAGCAACCTCGTGCTGGCAGTGAATGTCAGTGCCAAGCAATTCCGTCAGGCTAATTTTGTGGCCCAAGTGCAAGCCGCCTTGCAGCGCCATGCCGTCAACCCGATGCTGCTCAAACTAGAGCTGACCGAAGGCATGTTGCTGGAGAACATTGAAGACACCATCGCAACCATGAACGCATTGAATGAAATCGGTATCCAGTTTTCACTGGATGATTTTGGTACCGGCTATTCATCGCTGCAATACCTCAAACGGCTGCCGCTCGATCAGCTCAAGATCGATCAGTCGTTCGTACGCGATATTGTCACCGATATTAGCGATATAGCGATTGTACGAACCATTGTAGCCATGGCACGGAGCATGGACATCGCCGTCATAGCCGAGGGAGTGGAAACTGAGGAACAACTACAACTACTTATAAATAATGGCTGTACTCACTACCAAGGGTATCTGTTTGGCAAGCCGGTGCCGATTGAGCAGTTTGAGGCACAATTGAAGCAGGACTGATCGCTTGTAAGATTTTCTAATGCTAAATGGCTGCGGGGGCAAGCCGAGGGTCGGCTATGTGTTGAAAGTGACGGTTCGAAAAAGTTGGAACCGGACATTCCGGCAGGCTGAACCGACATCATTTTCAGAAAATCGCCAGAGTCCGGTAAGGCCGGGAGCCGACCTTCATGAAGATTCACCTGACGGCCGCTTCGTGTCGTTAGTTGCCAGTTACATTTGCAAAATGCTTGCCTAGAAGCGGATGGTCTTGGATAAAGTAAAGTATCTATGGGCTTCGCGGCGGTTCCGCGCCCTTGGGAAACAACACCCACATCTGGCCGGTCTGCTTCATGCGCCCGGCCTGGGCCCCGGCCTGCTCGCCAAAGCCCCAGAAGAAATCGCCGCGCACCGCGCCCTTGATCGCGCCACCGGTATCCTGTGCCAGCATCAGGCGATTCAACGGCGCAGTGGTATTCGGATAAGTGGTGGCAAGGAACACCGGCGCGCCGAGCGGGATGGTGCGACTATCCACTGCGAGGCTGTACTCATTGGTCAGCGGCACACCCAATGCGCCCAGCGGTGCGGGCAGATCATTGGGCAATTCACGGAAGAACACGTAGCTGGGATTCTGTTCCAGCAGGCTGGCTAGTTTATCCGGGTGCTGTTCCGCCCACAGCTTGATGTTCTGCATGGAAGCATCTTCAAGCTTTAACGCGCCCATCTCGACCAGTTTCTTGCCGATCGAATTGTAGGGCTGCCCGTTCTGTTCGGCATAGCCGACTTTCACCAGACTTCCGTCCGGCAATTCGATGCGCCCCGAACCCTGGATTTGCAGAAAGAACAGATCGACCGCGTTGTCCACCCAGAATAATTCGCGTCCTTGTAACGGCGCCTTTCCACTATCGATCTCGCTGCGGTTGTAATAGGGCACGACGCGATTGCCTTGCAGCCGGCCGCGCAGACGCAAGTCCTTCAATTGCGGATAGGCATCGCCCAGATCTATGGTCAGCAAATCATCGGGCGGGGCATACAGCGGGTAACGGAAGCGCGCAGTTCTAACGCGACTGCCATAAAGCTTGGGTTCGTAGTAGCCGGTGATCAAACCCTGTGACGACCCATCCGGATTGTAAACCTGATAGGGGGTAAAACCCTGCTCAAAAAAAGCATGCAGGGAGTTGTTGTCGGGTTGCGTCATTTGATTGGCGCGTGCGCATACCGTTTGCCAGCCCGGCTTGTTCTTCAGCGCATTGCAGCTTTGCCAAAAGGCTGCCCAGGTGGGCTGCAAATCTATCGATTGCCAATCCGGCAGCATCTCCCACTTGCTTACCGCAAATGGTGGGTAAGGTTGGGCTACGAGGGAAGATTTGGTCGGCGTGGTGCAGGCCGAAAGCAAAATCAACACCAGGGGAATGGAGTGCAGCGTTCCTTTTTTCAGGCGCTTGCCGGAAAAAAGTTTAATGCAGGACACGCGGCACACTCAACACGAATTGCGGGATCTCGACCTCGAACTGAGAGCCATCTTCAGCCTGCATCTGGTAGCTGCCGCGCATCGTGCCTACCTGTGTGGTCAGTACCGTGCCGCTGGTATATTCGAAGCTCTGGCTGGGTTTCAGCAGGGGTTGCTCGCCTACCACGCCCTGTCCGCGCACTTCCTGCACGTGGTTATGGGCATCGGTGATGATCCAATGACGGCTGATGAGCTTGGCTGAAGACTGGCCGAGATTGGTGATGGTGATGGTGTAGGAAAACACAAAACGGTTGCCCGCTTCATCGGATTGCTCCGGCAGGTAATTCACCTGTGTCTGTATTACGACGCCATGCTGATCGATTTCTTCCATGCGCGGCATTTGACCTGATTTTCGCTTGCGTCGCAAGGGTTTCACAGTGATTTTATGCTAATCTGCGCGCTATTTTTCAGTCGAGTCAAATCATGAATGGATATTTGAAACGCATCCTTAACGCGCGCGTCTATGACGTGGCGATCGAAACACCGCTGGAACTTGCTCCCAACCTGTCGGCGCGCATCGGCAACACGGTGTTGCTGAAGCGCGAGGATATGCAGCCGGTGTTCTCTTTCAAGTTGCGCGGCGCTTACAACAAGATGGCGCAACTCACGCCGGAGCAGCTCAGGCGCGGCGTGATCACCGCCTCGGCGGGAAATCACGCCCAAGGTGTGGCGCTCAGCGCGCAAAAGCTCGGTTGCAAGGCGGTCATCGTGATGCCCACCACCACGCCGCAAATCAAGATCCAGGCGGTCGCGAGTCGCGGCGCGAAAGTGGTGCTGCATGGTGATTCGTATTCCGATGCCTATCAGCACGCGCTGGAGCTGGAGCAGCAAAACAAGATGACCTTCGTGCATCCCTACGACGACCCGGACGTGATCGCAGGACAGGGCACCATTGCGATGGAAATCCTGCGCCAGCACACCCAGCCGATACACGCGATCTTCGTTGCCATCGGCGGCGGCGGGCTGATCTCCGGCGTGGCGGCTTACGTCAAGCAATTGCGTCCCGAGATCAGGATCATCGGCGTGCAGCCGGTGGATTCCGATGCGATGTATCGTTCGGTAAAAGCCAAAAAACGCGTCACGCTCGACCATGTCGGCCTGTTCGCCGATGGCGTCGCGGTGAAGCAAGTCGGCACGGAGACTTTCCGGCTGTGCCGCAAACTGGTCGACGAGATCATTCTGGTCGATACGGATACGGCCTGTGCCGCGCTCAAGGATGTGTTCGAAGACACCCGCTCTATCCTCGAGCCGGCGGGCGCGCTGTCCATCGCCGGCGCCAAACTGTATGCCGCGCGCGAAAATCTGAAAGGCGAGACACTGGTCGCGATCGCCAGCGGCGCAAACATGAATTTCGACCGGCTGCGCTTCGTCGCGGAACGCGCCGAGATCGGCGAGCAGCGCGAGGCGATCCTCGCCGTGACCATCCCGGAAACCCCCGGTAGCTTCCGCAAATTCTGTGCGCTGCTCGGCAAGCGCAACATCACCGAATTCAACTACCGGTATGCCGATGCCAAAGAGGCGCATGTGTTCGTCGGCATCCAGGTGCGCGATCACAGGGAAACCGACGAGCTGGTGGGCAGGTTGCGGCGCAACAAATTAGCCACGCTGGATCTGAGCGATAACGAAATGGCCAAGCTGCACTTGCGCCATCTGGTCGGCGGACATGCGCCGGAAGTCAAGAACGAAATCCTGTTCCGCTTCGAGTTCCCCGAACGTCCCGGCGCGCTGATGAACTTCCTCAACAGCATGAGCCATAACTGGAATATTTCACTGTTCCACTACCGCAACCACGGCGCGGATTACGGCCGCGTGCTGGTCGGCATGCAAGTGCCGCATCACGACAAGAAGGCGCTCAAGACCTTCCTCGACACACTAGGCTATCGCTACTGGGACGAGAGTGGCAATCCGGCGTACCGGTTGTTCCTGGGCTAGCGGCGATGCCGCATATGACCAAGCCCGGCATCCGCAAGCGCCTCCTCGCGCTGCGTGAGCAGCTTTCACCTGAAGTGCGTTCCGCCTGCAGCACGGCGATCAGCGCACGCATCGCCAAATTGGAAATCTACCGGCAGGCCGATGCTGTGCTGGGCTACATGAATTTCGGTGCTGAGTTCGCCAGCGAACTCTGGATACGACAGTTGCTGGCGGAAGGCAAAAGATTGGCCTTGCCACGGGTGAACCGCTACACCAACCAGCTGGACCTGTATTGGGTGGATGATCCGGAAAACCAGCTGGAGCCGGGATTGTGGGGAATACGCGAACCGGTGGTCGAACGCTGTGAGAGGCTGGATGCGCTAAATGAGGTAGAATTCGCCCTGCTGCCCGGGGTGGCATTTACCCGTGAGGGAGCACGGCTGGGCTATGGCGGCGGTTTTTACGACAAGCTGTTGGCACGCCAGGGTAGCGGAAGAGACGCGCATCGGCCCGCGTTGGCCGCCGCAGCCTTCGCGCTGCAAATCGTCGAGCAAATCCCGCAGGAAACGACGGATGTGAAAGTCGAATGGCTCATCACCGAGCAAGAGACGATCGTTTGTTCGAAGTAAGGAATCCCTGAAATTTTAGTTGCAATCAAGAGAGAACGGAAAGATGGCATCATTACCTGATTACGACCCGCAAGAAACCCAGGAGTGGCTGGATGCACTCGAGTCAGTACTGAAAAACGAGGGCGCGGAACGCGTCCGTTTCCTGCTCGGGGAATTGCTCGACAAGGCGCGCAATTCCGGCGCAGGCATGCCGTTCAGCGCGACCACGCCATATCGCAATACGATACCGGTGGACGAGGAACAGCGCTCCACCGGCAACCAGAATCTGGAACACCGCATCCGCAGCTGGATGCGCTGGAACGCGATGGTACTGGTGTTGAATGCCAATCGCGATTCGTCCGAACTGGGCGGGCACATCGCCAGCTTTTCCTCCGCAGCCACCTTGTACGACGTGGGATTCAATCATTTTTTCCACGGCAAGACCGACACGCATGGCGGTGACTTGGTGTACTTCCAGGGCCATTCGTCGCCCGGCATGTACGCACGCGCCTTCCTCGAAGGACGCATCAGCGAAGAGCAGATGTACAAGTTCCGCCAGGAATCCGAGGGCGGTGGGCTGTCGTCATATCCCCACCCGTGGCTGATGCCGGACTTCTGGCAGTTCTCCACGGTGTCGATGGGCCTGGGGCCGTTGATGGCGATCTATCAGGCGCGTTTCATGCGCTATCTGGA
>DHIV01000052.1 GCA_002403995.1 Gallionella sp. UBA4737
TGGGACGGCATCGAGGTGGACGTGCTGGGCGGCAAATACAATATGACCGACATCGCCGCAGCGATCGGTCTGGGCCAGTTTGCAAAACTGAATGACATCACCGCGCAACGACGCAAACTGGCAAAGCATTATTTCGCGACGCTGGGCAAGGATTTCGAGAAACAGACCGGCGCGCAACTGCCGCCAGCGGAGTTTACGAATACCAACTGGCATTTGTTCCAGGTCGTGCTGCCGGAGCGCATCACCCGTCCCGAGTTCATGGAAAAAATGAAAGCACACAACATCGGCATCGGCTTCCACTACGCGCCCATCCATCTGTTCAAGCTGTATCGCGCACGCGGCTTCAAGGAACACATGTTCCCGGTCGCCGAGCGCGTCGGCAAGCAGATCGTATCGTTGCCGATGTTCTATGCGATGAATGAGAAGGATGTTGAGCGCACGTGTAAGGCGATGCGCGAGGTGTTGGCTGCCTCGTCCAGTTTGCGTTAGCTGTTTCTATATGGATACGAAACTCTTCTCATACTGGACACGCTGGGCTGACCGAGACAATCTGAATGACTTGCATCTCCCCGGGGTGTACGCAATTGCTATCTCCAAAGAAGATCTTTCAGGTAGAAGGTTTTCGTGGATAGAGTCAATCGCCTATTTCGGAATGACCAATGCAGCCAAAGGATTGAAGAGTCGACTCAAGCAGTTTGATAATACGATTATCGGAAAGAGGGGGCATGGTGGTGCAGATCGATTTCGGCATGACCACCCAAAGTATGAAGGTTTGGTACAGAAACTCTTTGTTTCAGTTGCGCCGTACAAATGCATGGTCACTTCAAACTCTCCAGCTGATCTTCTTACAATGGGAGATGTTGCCAAAGCCGAGTATGAGTGCTTCGCTAAATATGCCAAGGCTTTCAACCGCCTTCCAAAGTACAACGACAAGAAGAACTCGCCGAAACATAGCAAAACGAGGCGGGTAGGTCGGGTTAGCGTAGCGTAACCCGACAAATTGTTGGGTTACGGTCTTGCGACCTAACCCAACCTACCAATACAACATCCGATTTCGTTATCCGCGTCCCATGCAGTAAAATGCCGCCCTTATGGGAACTTCCAGAAATTCACTTTTGCGGGATGAAGCGCTAGGAGCCGCGCAGCGAATGACGAAGGCATATCAGATTGATAGACGAGGAATGAGCGAGCACGCGACACCGCGATTCGCCCGGAAAATGAATTTATTATGAGCACACCCAATCTTTCTGTCGTCATCCCCGTCTACAACGAAGAGCAGGGCTTACAGTCCTTGTTCGACCGTTTGTATCCGGCGCTGGACAAGCTCGGCATCTCGTACGAGGTGCTGTTCGTCAACGACGGCAGCCGCGACCGTTCCGCCTCGATCCTGCGCGAGCAGTTCCAGAAGCGTCCCGATGTGACGCGTGTGATTCTGTTCAACGGCAATTTCGGCCAGCACATGGCGATCATGGCGGCTTTCGAGCATAGCCGGGGGCAGCGCGTCGTCACGCTGGATGCCGACTTGCAGAATCCGCCGGAGGACACCGGCCTGTTGCTGGCGAAGATGGACGAGGGGCATGATTACGTCGGCTCGATCCGCCGCCAGCGCAGCGACAGCTGGTGGCGGCATGTCGCGTCGCGCGCGATGAACGGGCTGCGCGAGCGCATCACGCGCATCAAGATGACTGACCAGGGTTGCATGTTCCGCGCCTATGACAGGGGCATCATCGACGCGGTCAACAGTTGCAAAGAGGTGAGCACGTTCATTCCGGCGCTGGCCTATACCTTTGCGCGCAATCCCGCCGAGGTGGTGGTGGGACATGAAGAGCGCACCGCCGGTGAATCGAAGTATTCGATGTACAGCCTGATCCGCCTGAACTTCGATCTGATGACCAGTTTTTCGCTGGTGCCGCTGCAGATGTTTTCGATGCTGGGCATCGCGATCTCCGTTCTGTCGGCATTTTTCGTGGTGTTCCTGTTCGTGCGCCGCCTGATGATTGGCCCGGAAGCGGAAGGGCTGTTCACGCTGTTCGCGATCGCTTTCTTCCTGATCGGCATCACGCTGTTCGGCATCGGTCTGCTCGGCGAATACATCGGCCGTATCTACCAGCAGGTGCGCCACAGACCGCGTTACCTGGTCGAGGCGATACTTGAAGAACAGGACAAGGTACAAGGTGTAAGGGACAAGGGGAAAGCTGAGTCGGCGGTTCGACTATGAGTCGCGCATTACTTTCAGAGAATATTCAGCTATGAGCAGGGCAGTAGTCTTTGCGTATCACAATGTGGGTTATCGCTGTCTATCAGTCTTGTTGGCGCACGGCGTGGATGTCGCGCTGGTGGTCACGCATAGAGACAACCTGAAAGAAACCATCTGGTTCGACAGCGTCGCGGAACTGGCCGCGTTGCACGGCATCCCGATCATCACGCCGGACAACCCGAATACGCCGGAAGTCATCGCGCAGATCCGCGCTTTGCAGCCGGATTTCTTTTTCTCGTTCTATTACCGCGAGATGCTCAAGCGCGAGTTGCTGGAGATTCCGAAACATGGCGCGCTGAACATGCACGGTTCGCTGCTGCCGAAA
>DHIV01000107.1 GCA_002403995.1 Gallionella sp. UBA4737
CGAGATGCGCAACCGCTCGCTCGGCTTCGTGTACCAGTTCCATCATCTGCTGCCGGAATTCACCGCGCTGGAGAACGTCGCGATGCCGCTGCTGATCCGCGGCATGAAACGCGCCGAGGCCGCGCCGCGCGCCGCCGCGATGCTGGAACAAGTGGGGCTGGCGCAACGCCTGGAACATCATCCTTCCGAACTGTCCGGCGGCGAACGCCAGCGCACTGCGGTGGCGCGCGCGCTGGTAACAGAGCCGGCTTGCGTGCTGGCAGACGAGCCCACCGGCAATCTCGACCGCAACAGCGCTCAGGCGCTGTTCGACCTGATGCAACTGCTCAATGAGAAGCTCAACACCAGCTTCATTGTGGTGACACATGATATGGAGTTGGCAAAACGGATGCAGCGCCGCCTGCATCTGGTGGACGGGATCTTGCAGCCAGTTTGATTATTGACGCAGTCCGTGTTTATCCGGACGCCATGCTTGCGGGGCTGGAATATTACGTCTCTTCTAAAAATGCTCCATCACGATGGCATAGGCTGGATCAACGCTTTGCTTGCCCAGCATAAAGCTGAACTTGCTGCCGTCATCCGCGACAACGGCGATGTATTGCAGCAAGTTGTTGTTATGCATCTTGAGCTGCACAATATTCGGGTAGCCTGTCCAAAGCGCAGGTTCGTAACGTTGCTGTTTTTTGTTCCATACCGCAAACAACATGCGCTTGTCAGTCAGCAATAACACGCCCTCATACGACGGATAGGCCTCCAACTCTCCTTCCATGAAAGTGCCGTCCACAAGTTCGGTCCAGGAAGAAAACAGCAGTTGCTCATTTTTTTCCAGTGTGCGGCTGTAAGTCGGGTCAAAATCGGGCGCACCGATGGGGCCATAACTCTTGCAGCCAGATAGCAGCATCGCGGCACATAGCAGCAGTATCAGACTCAACCCTGACATGGCAGCGTTACGCGAGGCTGCGGGATAATTATTAGTTGATTTCATTGCGGCCACATCCAGAAAGTGGTTATGAAACTCGGATACCAGATTCTAAGGTACCTGGCATATGTAGGCAAACACAAAGGAAATTGCGCTCACCTTCAGGATCTTTTCTTCTGTTTTCTGCCTTCCATTCTTTTCTGTCTTGCACGCCATCTCCACATCACTGCCACACGCCACGCCACACGCACCGCAAAATACCCGATGATCGCCAGACTCGAGGCAAGCAAGAGCAACCCGACCAATAAAGGTTCGCCGAGCATCACCATCCAGTCCCACAATTCGTGCGCCATGTTTTGCCAATGCAATTCCGGAAATGACGGTTGCACCACCACGCCGCTTTGCGCACCGCTGATCCATGCGCCAAGCTCATAGGCAACCAGATACAGCGGCACGATGGTGAACGGGTTGGTGTATAGCGTGGTGATCAGCGCCACGGGCAGATTGACGCGGAACAGCACGGCCAGCAATGCGGCGGAAATCATCTGCAACGGGCCGGGGACCAGCCCGCAAAAAAGTCCCACTGACACGCCACCCGCCACCGAACGGCGATGCAAATGCCACAGATTGGGATATTGCAACCAATGACCAAAAGGCTTCAGCCAGCGGTGGCTTTTCACCGTTTCGTGGGGCGGCAGGAACTTGTGGATAAAATTTCGCATGCCCCAATTCTATCCCCATGCGCTAATCTGTGCGCATGGTTCTCTTCACCCTCTTCTTCACGATCGGCGTGTGGCTGCTGCAACAGCAGGCCTTGCTGCCTGATTTTGTCTGGGCATGGCTGCTGCCCGGCTTTGCGCTCGCGCTGCTGATCCCGGCCAAGCCGCTGGCGCTGCGCGCTGCACGCACCTTGCTCCTGGCCGCTTTCGCCTTGGGCCTCGGCTTCTATCACGCCGCATGGCAAGCCGAACAACGCCTCTCCGTCGTGTTGCCGGATGAATGGCAGGGGCGCGATATCGAGGTGACCGGAGTCGTAGCCGAGTTGCCGCGCAAATTCCAGCAGGGTTTGCACTTCAGCTTCGATGTGGAAAGAATCCTGACGCCGCAAGCCAGCGTGCCAAGACACATTTACCTCAGCGCCTATTACGATCAGAAATCCGCTCCGCTTGCACTGCATGCCGGGGAGCGCTGGCAACTCACGTTGCGCCTCAAGCAACCGCATGGCAGCAGCAACCCGCACGGCTTCGATTTTGAAATGTGGGCGCTGGAGAACAATGTGCGCGCAGTGGGATATGTGGTCAACAAAGCGGATAACAAGCTCCTGTCTGCACGGGCCGAGGGGTTCAATTACCGTATCGAGAGCTGGCGCGAAGCAGTTCGCGACAAGTTCAACGCCACGCTGGGCAGCGCCCCCTATGCAGGCGTGCTGAGCGCGCTGGCCATAGGCGACCAGAGCAGCATCCCGGCAACGCAATGGCAGGTGTTCACGCGTACCGGCGTGAACCATCTGATGAGCATCTCAGGCTTGCACATCACCATGCTCGCCAGTCTGGGTTTCGCGCTCACCTACTGGCTGTGGCGGCGCAGCACGCGCCTTACCCTGTTGCTACCGGCGCGCAAGGCCGCCGCGTTGGCAGCATTGCTGATCGCACTCGGCTACGCGCTGCTGTCCGGTTTTGCGGTACCGGCGCAACGCACCGTGTACATGGTAGCCTCCGTCGCAATCGCACTATGGCTGAACCGCAATTTTTCGCTGGCCCAGATACTCGGCATCGCGCTGCTCGGCGTGCTGATTCCCGACCCGTGGGCAGTGTTGTCGCCCGGTTTCTGGCTGTCGTTCGGCGCAGTGGCATTGATCCTGTATGTCACGGCATATCGCCTGAAACCCTCGCATTGGCTGATGGAATACGGCAAGGTGCAATGGGCGATGACCATCGGCCTGGTTCCGATGCTGCTCGGTCTTTTCCAGCAGGTCTCGCTGGTCTCGCCCGTCGCCAACGCGTTCGCGATTCCGCTGGTGAGTCTGGTCGTCGTGCCGCTGACTTTGCTGGGCGCAGTGCTACCCCCATATTTCAGCAATTGGGACGCGCCGCTGTGGCTGGCGCACAGCGTGATGGACTGGACGATGGCATTGCTGGAATGGCTGAACGGCCTGCCACTGGCGGTATGGACACAACATGCGCCGCCCGCGTGGAGCATAGTTGCCGGCATGCTGGGCGTATTGTGGATACTGCTGCCGCGGGGTTTTCCGGCACGCTGGCTGGGTTTTGTGTTGCTGCTGCCGATGTTCCTCAACACACCGCAACCGCCCGCTCAAGATACCCTGCGCCTGATCATCTTCGATGTAGGGCAAGGCCTGGCGGTCGCCGCGCAAACCCGGCATCACGCGCTGCTATACGATACCGGCCCGGATTTCAGCGATGGCGCAGACAGCGGCAATCGTATCCTGGTCCCGTCGTTGCGCGCGATGGGCATCGCCAGGCTTGACGGACTGATACTCACTCACGACGACACCGATCACACCGGTGGCGCAGCTTCTGTGATGCAGGCCATGCCGATAAGCTGGCTTTTATCTTCGCTGCCGGATGGGCACCCGCTGCTACATCTGGCGTCAGATAAACGGCGCTGCCTGGACGGGCAATCGTGGCAATGGGACGGAGTGAATTTCGAAATACTGCATCCTGATGCGGCCAGCTACGCCGATGCGAATATCCGCGACAATAACAGAGGCTGCGTGTTGCGCATCAGCATCGGCGATCAGCATATTTTACTGACCGCAGATATTGAAAAAGACTCCGAACGACAGCTGCTCAAGGAACACTCAGACAAACTGCCAGCGGCATTGCTGGTCGTGCCGCACCATGGCAGCAAGACCTCATCCACAGAACGATTCGTTGCCGCCGTGCATCCCGGCTATGCCGTGTTTACCGCAGGCTATCGCAACCGCTTCGGCCATCCAAAGCAAGAGATCGTGCAACGCTACGCTGGCAACGGTGCAGAGCTGCTGCGCTCGGATGGAGACGGCGCGGTACTGGTCAAGATGGATGCCCATGGCCTGGAGATAGAACGCTACCGCAAAACACATAGGCGATACTGGATGCACTCTATGCAACTCGCGGGGAATGAGTGATAGGCAAGAATATATTTTCATTGTTGACCGGATGCACGAATGCTGAAAACTGTTTGGCATCCGGGCGGTCCAACCGTTATCATGCCGAACAAAATTTCCAGGCCGATTGCTCTGCCCGTATGCTGAACCTGATCCTTTCCACCATAGTATTCTTCGTCGCCGCATGGTTTGCCAACCGCTATCTGGACGAACAGGGAATACCCAAGGGCATGACGCGCGGTGTGCTGGTGTTTGTACTCGCCTCCCTGGTGTCATGGGGTGCGGGTGAAATGGTGGACTGGGCACAGGTCAAAATCGAGGGGCCGCAAGCGGCAGCGCAAAGCTCTGGCGATTTATCCCTGCTCCTGAAGGCGGTTGGTCAACAGCAACCCTGACCGGTTTGCAGGCATAACAGGACAGAGACAAAAACAATTCTCAACGATGGGTATGATCATGAAATCAAGTGCGGCCATTCTAATGTTCGGATTAACCAGTCTGGCCGGCCCGGCTTTCGCAGATGCAGGTACATCTTCGGCGGATAAACCCCAGCGTGCTGCAGTCAGCGTGGGCGTATATGCCCGGCATTCCGGCGGCAGGATCGTCTATCACTATCGCGTAACCAACTACAGCCAGCAGAACATTACCGCTGTTTCGATCGGGCGCGATAACCAGAATGACGCGAATCCCGATAACGATATCAATGAACTGTCTGATCTCCCGTCGGGGTGGAATTCCAAGCTGGGCATCCCCTCAACCAGCGCCAACTCGCCCACAGGCTGGCATGTCAGCGTGATCGCGCCGGAAGAGAACGCAACCCACGCCATCGCCTGGGAACCCATGAACGACCGCTCCCCCAGGATTCTTACCGGTCAAACCGTAAACAAGATGAGTGTTACCCTGGATAATCCCGATAACCACTATCTAAGCGGTCATGCGCTGGTCACTTATGCCGACGGGAACCCCGCAAATCTTACGGTTCCGCTCGATCGGCTCGACTTTACTCCACCCAGTCTCACGGTCATTCTGAGCCCGGACACACTTGTGGCGCAGAACGACAAGCTCGTAGCCATCAAAGCGTTTTTCATTGTGAAGGACGATTACGATCGCTTGCCTGAGATCAAACTCGAGTCCATCACCGCCAACGAGCCTTTGGGAGCCAGCGACATCCGCGATGCAAGCATCGGTCTTGATGACCGGTATTTCAAATTTCTCGCCGAAAACAAAAGCCCGGCTGGGCGCATTTATACAGTGACTTATTCGGCAACCGATGCTTCCGGCAACCAATCCATAGCTTCCGCCACGGTGACGGTGACAAAACCACCCACGCCGGCATCTGCGCCGCACGATTAAGATGATACGAAAAACGGGACCAGGAGCGAATAGGGACGACACACGACCGCGGGAGTGATGGCGCCGAAGCTTGCTCAAAGTTCCTTCGCAGCATATCCCCCAAGAATATGCAACCGGACGCATGACATACCGGGGTGCCATACCGGTATCGGTAACATCTGGTAACGAATGTTGCTTTCATTTTGTTTCACGGTCATGTATCGTTCCTGCCGTTTTAAGGCATGGATTATGGTAATTTTTGCGGGGTCAGATGCCCGGGTTTCCGGCAGCGATTTCAATGCCGCAATGCGTTTCAGGAAATCTGTTGCATCGTAGAATCGGCACCGCGAAAACCGCAACAAAAACCCCTTCAAGGAATTCAACAGTGAAAAAATTGGTTTGCATGTTAATCGTTGCAATGGTGACACCCTTGCTCAGCGGATGCTTCGGCAAGGGATCATCCGCACCTCCCCCATCGAATTTCAGTGCCACTGCGGGAGATGGCAGAGTGGTGCTCACCTGGACCCCCAGCCTCGGTGTCGACTACTGGCTATTCACTGCGACCGATCCCAGTCTCACCGCGTTCAATTGGACCGGCTTGCCCAATGCGCATGCATACATCAACGCCACTACACCGTATTACATGTGCGGCTTGTTTAATGGGACGCAATATTATTTTGCGGCCAATGGCCGGACCAACGGCGGGCCCGGAGGGCCAAGCAGTCCGACCATCCCCACGACGATTCCTCCCTACAACGCCAGTGCTGCTGCTTGGACTGCCGTTTCACCTGCTAGCGGCGTGCCATCAACCACTAATCTTTATGGCGTCGGATACACGAGTCTGACGACCTGCGGGAATATTGCCACTATCAGTGCCACCGGCAGTTTTGCCGCCGTCGGTGCTGTCGGCGCGATCTTTACCAGTCCCGACGGGATAAGTTGGACCAGCCAAACTCCGTCAGGATTTACATCCGACCTTTATGCGGTGACCGGCTACGCCGCCAATCAGAACAACCCGACCAATTCAGCACTGCGCTGGATTGCCGTTGGCGATGGAGGTGCCTCAATCTATAGCACTGATGGTATCAATTGGATAAACGGGAGAGCCTACACTGCGAGTAATCCGGCACTACGTTCCATAACACACGTTGCGGGAACTTATACCGCTGTGGGCGATTTGGGAACGATACTCTCGACTACTGACGGGACTACCTGGACCACTCATAGTTCTGGGCTGACCACTAGCCCGCTCCCTAACCTGAACGGAGTGACTCATGGCGGCATCTATGTTGCAGTGGGCGACGGCGGAACAATACTGACCAGTAGCGATGGCAACACTTGGGCAGTCAAAACACCAACACTTCCGATTTCCAGTAATCTCCGCCAAGTGACTTCCTTCATCAGCAGCTACGGCAGTATCTATGTAGCGGTAGGTGATGCTGGCACAGTTGTTACCAGCAAAGATGGCGGCGTCACATGGGTTACACAAACTGTCATAACAGGAAACAATCTGGTCGGTATCGCTGCGGAGTCCCAGTATGTGGCCAATCCCGCCGCAGATACTTCACTCGGTTTCATTTCAACTGCGCAGTTTGTGGCAGTCGATAACAGCGGCAATGCTTATACCAGCGTGAATGGCTACACTTGGTCAAACCTAATCCCCACCAATGCAACCGGCCTAAATGCGTTGGTCAGCAGCGGTTTCGGCTACGTTGCAGCTGGCAACGCCGGTGCAACCGCATATGCCTTCTGACATTCACGAAAGACTGTTCGCGCGGCCATGCTGAACCTGACCGTTTCCACCATCGTGTTTTTCATCGCCGCCTGGTTTCTCAATGGTTATCTGGATGAGCAGGGAATCCCCAAGGGCTTGACGCGCGGCGTGATAGTATTGGTGCTCGCCTCGTTGATGTCCTGGGGGGCGGGGTGGACGGTTGACTGGACGCAAATCAAGGTTGAAGGTCCGCAAGCTTCGGACCAGACTCAGAACGGATTTACCCAACTCATGAAAGATGCCGGCCAGCAACAGCCGTGAGCCGGTTTGGTGCGAACCGAAGAACAGCAATTATTTAACCACGGAACACACGGAATAGAAACAACAGGCATTGTCTTCTGATTGCCAATTGTGTGATGACAGAAAATCCGCCGGCCCTCGCCTTCGCTCAAGACAAGCATCGCCTTTTCCGTGTGATCCGTGTATTCCGTGGTGAGACTCGTTTTCTGGTTTAATGAGACAGACCGGGAAATAATTCCAGCATCCCATCCGCCATGAATTGCACTGCCATCGCGGCGAGTATCAGGCCCATCACGCGGGTGGCAATGTTGAGTCCGCCTGTGCCGAGACGCTTGCCGATCGGTTCGGCCAGCCGCAATACCAGCCAGACGATCACCGCCACGCCGACTATCCCCAGGCTGAACACGATCTTGCCCGACCAACTGCCCGCCTGTTGGGCATCGACGATGGCCAGACTGATAGACCCCGGCCCGGCCAGCAACGGGATCGCCAGCGGCACCACGGCGATGTCGTTCTTCGCCTCGGCTTCAGCCTGTTCCGCGTCGGTGTGCCGGGCCGGGCTGGTTCTGGCATCGAACATCGCGATGGCGATGATCAGCACCAACAGCCCGCCACCTATACGGAATGCCGGGATGCCGATGCCGAAGAACGACAGCAAATCACCACCCACCCACACCGCAAGCGTCAGGATCACCGCGACCGCAACAGAGGCTTTGAGCGCAGTGCGGTGCATTTCCTCCGGGCGGCGATCCGCCATCAGGCTGAGGTAAATCGGAATGGTGCCGAATGGATTCAGGATGGCGAAAATGCCCACCAGATATTTTATTTGATCGGTCCAAACGGGTAAATGCGTCATGACAGTTTTTTAAATAATCCGTCGTGCCGGCAATCAGAATATGGCATCGCCTATTTTGACTCGTCTATCATTTTCCTGGTCTTGGCTTCGACTTCGTGCGCCACTTTGACCAGCGTTGCGTCCTGCGACAACGCAGCCAGCATCGGAACAGGCTTGATCATCCCGATCATGGTCTTGCCCCGTTCGGTGTACACCGAGATGCGGCATGGCAGCGCCATATTCAAACGCATGTCGGTGGAAAGCACCTTGGCGGCTTGCCCCGGATTGCACACCTCGAAGACTTTGCAATTCTCGGCGAAGGCGATACCTTTGCCGCGCAGCGTGTTGCCCAGATCATGGATGTGCAGCACGCCGAATTCGTTGCGTTTCACCGCCGCCTCCAGATCGATCGCGGCCTGTTCAAATGACTTGTTGCTTTCGACGATGTAATACATGGCTGTCTCCTTAAATTAGTTTGTCTGTAATGCCTGTCAGGTTAGGCCAGTGCCGTGATATTGTCCAGCGGGTGCCTGTCTATAAGGTTCCCGGGCTTGCTTTCAGATACTGCTGTGCTACCCTGCTCCACATGAAAGATTGGTCGCGACATCTCGCTACGCTTTTGATCACCGCCTGGGCCGGCGCGCTTTGGGCGGTCGGCTATCTCGCCGTGCCGGTGCTGTTTTACGCCCAGCCGGACAGGCAGCTGGCGGGAATGCTGGCCGGACAGATGTTCTCGCTGGTGGCCTATCTCGGCATGGTATGCGGCATGTACCTGCTGATCCATCGCTTCAGTGTTTCCGGCCGCGAATCTTTTCGCCACGCCTTGTTCTGGACCGTGGCAGCGATGTTGCTGATCTCGCTGGTGTTGCAATTCGGCATCCAGCCGGTCATGACCGACCTCAAGTCGCAGGCCCTGCCACTCGATATGATGCACAGCGCGTTTGCCGGGCGTTTCAAGATGCTGCACGGCGCGTCCAGCATCATCTACCTGATACAAAGCCTGCTCGGAATATTCCTCGTCATCAAGACCCGCCGAGCGTGATTCAAAAATGAGCTGTCCAGTAAAAAGAGCCGCAGATGCGGCTCTTTTTCATTCCCGCAACGAAACTCAAACCAGGGACTTGATGATGTCCTCGACCACTTTCTTCGCATCGCCGAACACCATCATGGTCTTGTCCAGATAGAACAGGTCGTTGTCCAGCCCCGCATAGCCGGTGGCCATGCTGCGTTTCACCACCAGCACGGTACGCGCCTTGTGCGCCTCGAGGATGGGCATGCCGTAGATCGGGCTGGACTTGTCGTTCTTCGCGGCGGGATTCACCACGTCGTTCGCGCCGATCACCAGCACCACATCGGTATCGGCGAATTCGTTGTTGATCTCGTCCATCTCGACCACCTGTTCGTAAGGCACTTCCGCCTCGGCCAGCAGCACGTTCATGTGTCCCGGCATGCGCCCCGCCACCGGATGGATCGCGTAGCGCACCTTGACGCCTTTTTCAGCGAGCAGGTTGGACATTTCCTTGATAGCATGCTGCGCGCGCGCGACCGCCAAGCCATAGCCCGGCACGATGATCACCGAATCGGCATTGCCCATCAGGAACGCAGCATCGTCCGCACTGCCGCTGCGATAGGTTTTTTGCACACCGTCGCCCTGATCAGCTGCCGCACCTTCACCACCGCCGAAGCCGCCCAGGATCACATTGAGAAAGGCGCGGTTCATCGCCTTGCACATGATGTATGACAGGATCGCGCCGGAGCTGCCGACCAGCGAACCAGCGATGATCAGCATGTTGTTGTTCAGCGTGAAGCCGATGCCCGCCGCAGCCCAGCCGGAATAGGAGTTGAGCATCGAGATCACTACAGGCATGTCCGCTCCGCCGATCGGCACGATCAGCAGCACGCCCAGCAGCAAGGCTATCGCGGTCATGATCAGGAACGGCGTCCAGCTTGGCGTGATGTAGAACGCAATGCCGAAAGCGATCATCGCGATGCCGAGGCCGAGATTCAGCCAATGCTGGCCGGCGAAACGCAGCGGTTTTCCGGACAATTTTCCGGACAGTTTGCCGAACGCGATGATCGAACCGGTGAAGGTGATCGCGCCGACGAAAGTGCCGATGAACAGTTCGATGCGGTTGCTGGCATGCAGCGTCTCACCGATGCCGTAAGCCGCCGGGTTATTGAATGCAGCCATCGCGATCAACACCGCCGCAAGGCCGACCAGCGAATGCATCGCTGCGACCAGCTCCGGCATCGCCGTCATCTGGATGCGTTTCGCGACGATGGCGCCGATGCTGCCGCCGACCGCGATGGCAATCAGGATATAGGGCACATTATGCGTTTCCGGTTTTGCAAGCGTGGTCAATACAGCCAGTACCATACCGGTCATGCCGAACAGATTGCCGCGCAGCGCGGAAACAGGAGAACTCAAGCCCTTCAGCGTCAGGATGAACAAGACAGCGGCGGCGAGATAAGCGAGTGCAACAAAATTAGCCGACATGATTTACCCTTACTTTTTTTTCTTCTTGAACATATCCAGCATGCGCTGGGTGACGAGAAAACCGCCGAACACGTTGACAGCAGCCAGCGTCACCGCAACCAATCCCAGGATAGTGCCGATATCCATCTGCTGCGGACCGGCTGCCAGCATCGCGCCGACGATGATGATGCCGGACACCGCGTTGGTCACCGCCATCAGCGGCGTATGCAGCGCGGGGGTGACATTCCATACCACGTGGTAACCGACGAAGATCGCCAGCACGAACACGGTCAGGTTCAATACAAAAGGATCGACTCCGTTCATTTCTTTTCTCCTGATTTGGCTGCGGAAGGGTCGCTGCTTTGCAGCGGGGCTGCGCCAAGACCGCCCGAAGGGCGAGCGTCTGGCGGCGTACCCTTCACGGGTGCACCCACCGGGGTCCCCCTTGCGGGGGTAACGACTGCGCCGTCGATCGCGATCAGCGAACCGGCGATGATGTCGTCTTCACGGTTGATGTTGATCGCACCGCCATTCTTGGGGTCGCACAACAGGTTGATGAAGTTCAGCAGGTTGCGCGCGTACAGCGCCGACGCATCTGCCGCCACCGTGCCCGGCAGGTTGGATTCGCCCACCAGCGTCACGCCATGCTTGACCACGGTCTTGTTCAGCTCGGTCAACGGGCAGTTGCCGCCGGCCTCTGCCGCCAGATCCACAATCACCGAACCGGGTTTCATCGACTTCACCATCTCTTCGGTGACCAGCACCGGTGCAGGGCGGCCGGGAATCAGCGCGGTAGTAATAACCACATCAGCCAGCGCCACGCGCTTGGCAACTTCGGCTTTCTGGCGCGCCATCCAGCTTGGTGGCATCGGCTTGGCATACCCGCCCACACCCTGTGCCGCTTCGCGCTCTTCATCGGTTTCATAAGGCACATCGATGAATTTCGCACCCAGCGATTCCACCTGCTCTTTAACGGCGGGGCGCACATCGGATGCTTCGATCACTGCACCCAGCCGCTTGGCGGTTGCAATAGCCTGTAATCCTGCCACACCCACACCCAGAACAACCACTCGTGCCGCCTTGACTGTACCGGCAGCAGTCATCAGCATCGGGAAGAATCGTTTGTAAAGATCGGCTGCAACAATCACGGCCTTGTAACCGGCGATGTTGGCCTGCGATGACAGCACATCCATTGCCTGCGCGCGTGAAGTGCGCGGCAGTTTTTCCATGGAAAATGCGGCGATGCCCTGCTTGGCGTAAGACGCCACCAGATCGACATTGTGCGGGTTCAACAAACCGATCAGCACTGCGCCCTTGTTCAACTTGGCAAGCTCATCGGCTCCGGGCGCCCTGACCTTGAGTACGATCTCGGACTGTGCGTAGATATCATCCGCGCTCACCAGAGTTGCGCCCACAGCCTGATATTCGGCATCGGGAATACTGGCTCCCGCACCGGCTCCGGTTTGTACTGATACCTTATGTCCCGTTGCCAACAGCTTTTTTACCGTTTCTGGTGTAGCCGCGACACGGGTCTCGCCTGCGTACGTCTCC
>DHIV01000085.1 GCA_002403995.1 Gallionella sp. UBA4737
TCCCATGATGCTTTCCTTTCAGTTGAATGCTTAAAGATTGAATGCTTTTGTTGCTTGCCACCTAACATCAGGGCGGCGCTGGATATTTCAAGACCCTAACCTGAAGAACCGTCGCGAGCAGGGCAAGATGCAAGACGCCGCGCAGCGAACGACGAGACATACCGTTCTGGTAGGCGAGGAGTGAGCGAGCACGCAACGCCGCAGATTGACCGCGCAGCAGGTTATTCCTTGGCTTTTGCCACCATCACCAGAGCCGGACGCAGCACACGGTCATTCAGCGTATAACCCTTTTGCATCACGCTGACCACGGTGTTGGCCGGCTGGTCACTGTCCAGCATGCCGATAGCCTGATGCTTGTGCGCATCGAATTTTTCGCCAACCGGATTGATTTCGCGGATGTTGAATTTGTCCAGAACGCCGGATAGTTGCTTGAAGGTCAGTTCCATGCCGCTCTTGAAGCTTTCCACCGTCGCGGTTTCCACCGCCAGGCCGGCTTCCAGGCTGTCCTTCACTGCCAGCATCTCGCTGGCAAAACGTTCTACCGCGAATTTATGCGCCTTGCTCACATCCTCGATCGCGCGGCGGCGGATGTTTTCACCTTCGGCCTTGGCATACATCCATGCGTCATAGTGTTCCTGGGCCTTGCGCTCGGCCTCTTTCAGCATCTCTTCCATGCTGGGCATGACCTCCGCGGTGTTTACCGTGGCAGCCTGGGGGTCGGTTTGCGGGTTGGTTTCTTTATTGGTTTCGTTCTGATCCATGCCGTTCTCCAAATTTCGGTCCGCAATCTATGGGGTTTAAGTTTCCCATTTCAAGAGCAGGCGCAAAATTATTTTTACCTCATGAGATAATGCGCGCCGTTTTGACGCTGCACCGTTATGCCTACTCCCAATAACTACTACTGGCGCATCGCCGGATTCTATTTTTTCTACTACGCCTTCGTGGGGATGTTCGCGCCCTATTGGAGCCTGTATCTCAAGTCTATCCACTTCGACGCCATCGAGATCGCCATCCTAGTTGCGGTGCAACCGGTGATGCGCATGATCGCGCCGACCCTGTGGGGCTGGCTGGCGGATCGCACCGGCAAGCGCCTGCTGGTGGTGCAGATCGCCGCGACCCTGAGCGCGTTGTCTTATATGGGCGTGTTCGCGACCACCAGTTTCTGGGGCATGTTTGTGGTGCTGGGGCTGATGGGCTTCTTCTGGAGCGCCTCGATGCCGCTGGTGGAAGCGACCACGCTCACTTATCTGGGCAAGCACAGCGCACGCTACGGGCGCATCCGTTCGTGGGGCTCGGTCGGCTTCATCGCCTCGGTGGTCGGGCTGGGCTATGCGCTCGACCACATGGATATCGTCTGGTTGTTGTGGGTGGGCGCGGTGATAGAGTTTGGTATTGTGATGTTCGCCAGGCAGATCCCGCCGACCGAAGTGCTGGCGCATCACACCGACAGCCTGCCGGTCAAACAGATCGTGCTGCAACCGCGCGTGCTGGCCTTGTTCGGCGCGTGCTTTCTGATGTCCGTCGCACACGGCGCGTATTACACCTTCTACTCGATCTATCTGGTCGACCATGGCTACGCCAAAAGCGCGGTGGGCGGGCTGTGGGCGTTGGGGGTTATCTGCGAGATCGGCGTGTTCTTCCTGATGCCGTGGCTGGTGCGCCGCTTTGGTTTCACCCGCATCCTGCTGGTCAGCTTCAGTTCGGCGGTGCTGCGTTTCATGCTGATCGGCTGGGGCGTGGATTTCCTGTCGCTGCTGCTCGTCGCGCAAGTGCTGCACGCCGCCACATTCGGTGCATATCATGCCGCTTCGATGGGATTTGTCCACGAATTCTTTCAGGGGCGGCACCAGTCCAAAGGCCAGGCCCTGTTCGGCAGCCTTACCTACGGAGCGGGCGGCATGCTGGGTGGTTTGGCGAGCGGCCCGATCTGGCAGCATTACGGCGCCAGCGTGCTGTATTCGTGCAGTGCAGGCATGGCGCTGCTGGGATTGTTGCTGATATTGTGGATGCGGAGCATGGAGAGTACACAGCAAGCGACATAATTCCGGCTTGTGTGGCGAGGGAGCTTCTTGTGCCGGCTGCCATCAGCGGCATTATTTCTTCTTCGAAGGATCCCGCCTTCTATCCTCTATGTTCTTCCTTCTTTCCAGCAGGTCTGGATAGCGCTGTGCTGTATTTTGCCTTCTGTCCCCGGTTATTTTTCGTCGCTCTTCCACATGCTGTTCCCTGGCTTCGGTTTCGGGAGAAGATTGATCAGAACCCGGGGTCGTGGGCGGAGTGCGTTGCAACATACCGATATCGGCATTATGCGCGATCACATATTCCGCAAACTGGATATTTTTTTCTACTGCCTCAAGGTACAGGTTTTGCCCGTTGAAATGTTTTTCAACATAACGATAGGCTCCATGCAGCGTTTCTTCCATGCGCTTTTTTGCGCTCTTGTAAAAACCCGGAGTTTTTATCACCAGGTCTTGCGGGGAAGAAAAAAGGACTTGCTCATTGCCTTGAGCGTCATGTTTTTTTGCAATGCCGGCGAGGACAAACTCGGTGTAAAGCCGGTCGTAGCATTTTTCGAGATAACAACGATCCGACATTTGTGCCAGTATGTCTGCCGAAGCCACCAGATTGCCGATAGCACGATAAGCCGGTGGCACCTGGATGCGCTCTACCGGCACTTCATAGCCGGTGAAATGCACGACTTGCGCTGCTATTTCTGCCAGATTACCCATGCCTGCTTCCTGCATGTAATTCTTCAGCAATTCCGCACTGCGTGAAACATGGACCAAGGTGAACTCCGCACCTTTCCTGTCATCTTCGCTGCCACGCTTGCGCAGATAACCGCTGTCATGGAACAGGGCCAGCAAAATGCCAAAGACAAACAGTTCCTCGCCCAGCCCGGCGCCGGGCTTATGCGAGCGCTCATAGCCGTCCATCAAGCGCGCGCTGGCCAGCGTTACATCCATAATATGCTGCAGATCGTGATAGCCGGTATCGCACGGCGCGAAGGCAGGGTGCTCGCCGCGATATAGCTGGGAAACATGGTTCACCGCGGTTCGCAGCGTGTCGGCTCTTGCATCGGGAAAGAGGTCGAGAAAGATGGCTTCCAGCGCATCGGCGACCGAAACGGGGTCGGTCACATTGACGGTGTTGGCCACGTCAAAGTTATTTCGCCGGAATTTTGGATCCTTGTTATTCATGGCGATATGCTATCACGAAGCCCAATCCGCGTTGTGCTCGATGTATTGCCAGCGTATTCAATGGGAAATACCTGTTTTGCCCGTCAACGATCTTTCTGTTTTTCGCACAGATATCTATTTATGAGGGGCGCAAGATGGCAGGGCAGAAGTGACTGCAATGGGAGCTAATCTGGAAATATATCCAGACTGGCTCCTTTGGCTTCACGGCAATTTGCCTTGTGGATTATCGTCCCGCCGGTGTTAACAGGCTTTTCGCAGTGCCGTAATTTTGAAACTTAAAAGTCGTGTTTTGGTTGATCAGTGCCTTTGAAGCTGAGCCATCCGGATTTGCCCCCACAGTATTAGGATTGTTGGTCGACGCGGTTCCGGTTCCCGCAACATTGGTGTAAGTATTGGTACCAGAAGCAGATGGTGTCGCAGCAGTTTCTGTGGGCCCTGCGGCAAGAGGCATTCCTGTGGGTCCGGCGGCCAAGGGCATGTTAGCCCCCGGCACAAGCGTCGTAACCTCGCCGGTAGCATGGTTCGTGATTTTGATACTGTTGTCCAAGCGTCCCCAGTTTGTAACAGTGGCAGGGTCGCTGTTTACGTCGGCTGGCACACTGTTGCCATGTACTGGGGACAGTATCATTGCGCTGTTTGGATCAGTCGCTGCTTCGCGCACTTCCTTGTCATTTTTCTTTCCTGCGGATGATGTTGCTTCAACCGCGGTTTCCTTCTTCCCGGATTTGTCCACGACTGCTGTTTCGCTTGCTTCCTTGCTTTCCTTTTTGTCGCCATTGGCTTCTATCAGCGGCCTGCCTGTTACTGTGAAGATCTTGGTGTTAAGCGGTTTCAGCTCCGGCATCTGATCTGCCGCACCGACAAAACCCATCTGGTTAGGCAGCACCGAGATCGTGCCTTTTGTCGTGGTCATCGTGGTCTCTCCTCGATTCACCTTGTTATATGTGCCGATGGGCACCACCGCAGCCAATGGACTGTCTGCCGTGACTACAAAAGTTTCATGATCGGTGCCGCGTATGCCTATGGTTGCTGCAGCCGTGGTAATGCGAAAATTGGGTTTGTGCAGCTGCCCGATCAGTCCTGTAACGGCACGAAATCCGCCTGTGAATAAAGAGAAGAAACTCCTTTCACTACCGTCCTGTGTGCCGTTGAATATGAAGGTATCGAACTTGAGTTTTGTGTCAGGGCGTACGGCGATAAGTCCGCCATCCAGCATTTTGATCTGCGCACTGGCAGCTTGCGCCGTAGTCAGCGTATCGCCCTCCTTGACGGCATCGCCCTTTTTCAGAACACTCGTCTGTCCTGTTGCGCTGGTGATCTGGACGCTACCGTTAACGAACTGGGCGTGCCCGGCGTCCCCCGCGTAGCTAGCCTGACTCAACGTCAGGCTGGCCGCCAGCGCCAGGCAGATACTCAAAATATAAATGATATTTTTAGCTTTTTTCATGATTTACTCCGTACTTGAATCATACATATCCCATGTTTGCCCACAGACAGTCTGTGCGCTGGCACACACAGCTATGTGCGCTGTCGCTCATAGACAAATTATTTGGTATTGCCCAAGGAAGCAGGATTTGAGATGTAATTCTCGATGCAGATAATTCGGCCAAAGCGAGTTGCGCATGGCGCAGGCATTGCTGCTACCTTTGAAGTTAGGCTTGTCACTGCGGAAAAACACCTGGGTACAGGCGCTCACCGGCCTCATGCATTCACCCGAATGGCGCGGGGAATTGCCGGGTGGCTTTAGGTAATTAGTACAATCATCCGATTAATGCTGGAATCGTCTCACCAGAAATCACGGCGTATGGTCAGAGAAACATCCATCCGGTCATACCCATAAATGACGATATTGGAATCGTTCTTCGTGTAGCTTAACTGTGGACGCAGCGTCCAACTCTTGTCCAGATGCCAGTTTGTACCAACCGTCACGTCATACTGGCGGTCATTGCGTTTGCGCAGGAATGCCGCGTTAATCTTGTCATATTTACCCGATTGCCACCCCAGATTGCCGAACAATTCCGTGACCTCGTTCAGCGCAACCTGGATGCCCACGCGCAAGCCCAGCGTGCGCCTGTTGCCGTCGGCACGACCGCCACTGGGGTTGGCCAAAGTAACCGGAGCTACCTCATTTTCCCTCGTCAAAAACAGGCTGCTAAGCAAGGCGGACTTCCAATCTGGCATGACGTGCAGCCAGCCGGAACCGAGTGTGACCTGATTGAAATCATTCAAGGCCAATGCCGCATCGACAAAACGATTGCGCCCGGCTTGCATCGCTACGCTCAGTTGATTTTCGAGACTGAGTATGTGCCGCCAGTCTGCGCTGAGGCCGGAGTAACTGCGGTAGCGTGCGTCGGACAATTCATATTGCCCGGCCATTCCGCCAACATGGAAAATATTTGCGTTGCCCGAAAACATCACGCCGCCGTGACCGTCCAGGTTCAGCGTATTGTAGGATTTTTGCAGGTGATACTCATAGAGGCGCGCATCGGCTCCGGCATACAACCCCCAATTGGCACTCAGGTAACGGGTGATCTCACCACCGGCGGCAACGGTGTAGTAATTGTCGGCGGTTTTTTGACCGGACGGGCTGAGCATTATCACTGCATCATTGAAATACGGGACGCTGAACTGTGCCTGATTAGTGGAACTGTTGACGTTGCTGTCATGCCCCGCCCCGCTTTCCACATAAGCGGTGAATCTGGTTTGCTTCGCTTCTTCATGTGCGACGATCGCATCCAGATAATCCTGGATGATGACGCGTATCGCTGCGGGAGGATTTTGTTTCATCAAGGTATCAAACTCGGTCTTGGCCGCCGACAGGTCGCCGAGTTGATAATAGGCGCGTGCCATGCCCACACGCGCACCGGAAAAATTCGGATCTACCGCCAACACCCGCTCGAAGGCGAGTGTTGCCCTGGCCGGCTTACCGCTATCTAATGCGGCAATTCCGATCAGGTAATCAAATCGCACTTCACCGGCACGATCGAATTCCAAGGCCTCCAGCAAGGCAAACGCTTCCGCAGGTTTGCCGTCTTTCATCAGGGCTTCGGCATCGCGCAACGGTTTTTCGCGTGTCTCGTTCTCGATCTGTTTCTGGTCTCCCGGTTCCTCACGCTGAGCCATATTCTGCTTTGCTTCTTGCGCATGAACGCCGCTTGCCACCGACATCAATCCAATGAACACCAAACTTGCAGATTTCACGAATTTAGTGTCAATTGACATTTTGTGGTGGTGGCATGCCTGCGCCAATGCGGACTTGCCCTGCTACAGAGCTGGCAGTTGTCATTTCGCTTCATTGTCGATGACCGTTGTGAATTATGATAAATGTACCCGGCGTGTGAATTCTCCTGCGCGCGTCTAGCCAGAATGCACCAACAAGCACATTCCCTCTGTACGCTAGTGCACGTTCACGACAGGGCCGAAAGCAGTCAGCTACTGTGGGGGCTGCTGTCAATTACCGGTAGCGAGGCCTGCTTTCTCCTCAAGCCCAAGGTGGTTGAGCACCGCCATACAGCGCCCCGTGTGGCGGAGGGTAGGCGGGGTGTGGCATAATCACCTGCTCTTAATAAAGTTGAACAAGATGCGCACGCAAACTCTTTACGACAAACTCTGGAATGCCCACGTGGTGCGGCAGGAAGCCGACGGCACTGCGTTGATCTATATCGACCGCCATCTGGTGCATGAAGTGACCAGCCCGCAGGCCTTCGAGGGCCTGAAACTGGCCGGGCGCAAACTGTGGCGCTCGTCTTCGATCCTGGCGGTGGCGGATCACAACGTGCCCACCACCGGACGCGCGCAGGGCATCGCCGATCCGGTCTCGCGTTTGCAGGTGGAGACACTGGACAGCAATTGCGCCGAGTACGGCGTGAACGAATTCAAGATGAACGATGTGCGCCAGGGCATCGTGCATGTGATCGGGCCGGAGCAGGGCGCGACCCTGCCTGGCATGACGGTAGTGTGCGGCGATTCGCATACCAGCACGCACGGCGCGTTCGCCGCGCTGGCGTTCGGCATCGGGACCTCCGAGGTCGAGCACGTGATGGCGACGCAATGTTTGCTGATAAAAAAATCCAAAGCCATGCAGGTGCTGGTCGAGGGTGAGTTGGGCAGGGGTGTCACCGCCAAGGACATCGCGCTGGCGGTGATCGGCAAGATCGGCACGGCGGGTGGTACCGGCTATGCGATCGAATTTGCCGGCAGCACGATACGCGGCCTTTCCATGGAAGGGCGGATGACTTTGTGCAACATGGCGATCGAGGCCGGCGCGCGCGCCGGCATGGTCGCGGCGGACTACACCACCATCAACTATCTGAAGGGCCGCCCGTTCGCACCCCAGGGCGAGTTGTGGGACAAGGCAGTGAGCTACTGGCACACTTTGCGCAGCGATGAGGGTGCGCAGTTCGATCAGGTGGTCAAACTGGATGCCGCGCAGATCAAGCCGCAAGTGACCTGGGGTACCTCGCCGGAAATGGTGGTGGCGGTGGACGGGCGTGTGCCCGATCCGGCGGCCATGAACGACCCGGTCAAGCGTGATGCCGCCGAGCGCGCGCTGCGGTATATGGGCCTGGCGGCGAACACGCCGATCGCGGAAATCAACATCGACAAGGTGTTCATCGGCTCCTGCACCAATTCGCGCATCGAGGATTTGCGCGCGGCTGCGGTGATCGCGCGCGGCAAACACGTTGCGGCGAATGTGAAGCTGGCGATGGTGGTGCCCGGCTCCGGCTTGGTGAAACGGCAGGCTGAGCAGGAAGGTCTGGACAAGATATTCATCGCAGCGGGTTTTGAATGGCGCGAGCCTGGCTGCTCGATGTGCCTGGCGATGAATGACGACAAGTTGGAGCCGGGCGAGCGTTGTGCATCGACTTCCAACCGCAACTTCGAGGGGCGGCAGGGGCAGGGTGGACGCACCCATCTGGTCAGTCCGGAAATGGCTGCGGCCGCAGCGATCGCCGGGCATTTTGTCGATGTGAGCAAGGTTTAGAGTGATGACGATGAGAAGGGTTTATTGGTTGATGGTCATGCTAATGTTGACGGGCTGCAATACGATGGAAGGGCTGAATAAGGACCTCAAAAAAGGTGGTGATCAAATTAAAAAAAGCGGTGAGAAAATTGGAAAGTCGCTCAGGACAGAATGAAAAAATTTACTTTGCTTAATGGACTGGTTGTGCCGTTGGATCGCGCCAATGTGGATACCGACGCGATCATCCCCAAACAGTTTTTAAAGTCGATCAAGCGTTCCGGCTTCGGGCCGAATCTGTTCGATGAATGGCGTTATCTGGATCATGGCGAGCCGGGCAGGGACAACTCGAAGCGCCCGTTGAATCCCGATTTCGTGCTGAACCAGCCGCGCTATAAAGGCGCGCAGATTTTGCTCGCGCGCGAGAACTTCGGCTGCGGCTCGTCGCGCGAGCACGCGCCCTGGGCACTGGAGGATTACGGTTTTCGCGCGATCATCGCGACCAGCTTTGCCGACATTTTTTTCAACAACTGTTTCAAGAACGGCTTGTTGCCGATCCGCCTGGCTGAAGAGCAGGTCGATGAATTGTTCAAGGCGGTGACAGCGAATGCAGGTTACAAGCTGAGTATCGATCTTGAGCGGCAGACCATCAGCGCGCCGGATGGCAAGGTGTACAAGTTTGAAGTCGAGGTATTCCGCAAGCATTGTCTGTTGAACGGTTTGGACGACATCGGTTTGACCTTGCAGCATGTCGACGAGATCAAGGCGTATGAGGCGAAACACCGCGCGGCGCAGCCGTGGCTGTTCGCATAATTGAGTTGTAATTCTGACTGGAAATATAAATGAAGATCGCAGTATTGCCCGGTGACGGCATCGGGCCGGAGATTGTTGCGCAGGCGGCGAAAGTGCTGGATGCGCTACGCCGCGACGGATTGAAGATCGAGCTGGAATACGCGCATATCGGCGGTGCAGGCTACGATGCGGCGGGAGATCCTTTGCCGGACGCGACGCTCAAGCTGGCGAAAGAGTCGGACGCGGTGCTGCTCGGCGCGGTGGGCGGATATCAATACGACACGCTGGCGCGCCCGTTGCGTCCTGAACAGGGCCTGCTGCGCATCCGCAAGGGCTTGGGCTTGTTCGCCAACCTGCGTCCCGCGCTGGTGTATCCCGAGTTGGTTGGCTCTTCCAGCCTGAAGCCCGAGCTGGTATCAGGTCTGGATATCATGATCTTGCGCGAACTGACCGGCGACATCTACTTTGGCCAGCCGCGCGGCATACGCACGCTGGATAACGGCGAACGCGAGGGATTCGATACGATGCGCTACAGCGAATCGGAGATCCGCCGCGTGGCGCATGTCGGTTTCCGGATCGCGATGAAGCGCAACAAACAGATGTGTTCGGTGGACAAGGCCAATGTGCTGGACACCAGCATGTTCTGGCGCGAAATCGTGACCGAAGTGGCGAAGGAATACCCGGCAGTGGCGTTGTCACACATGTACGTGGACAATGCGGCGATGCAACTGGTGCGCGCACCCAAGCAGTTTGATGTGATTTTGACCGGCAATATCTTCGGCGACATCTTGTCCGATGAAGCTTCAATGTTGACCGGCTCGATCGGCATGTTGCCTTCGGCTTCGCTGGATGCGGACAACAAGGGCTTGTACGAGCCGTGTCATGGTTCGGCACCGGACATCGCGGGCAAGGACATTGCCAATCCGCTGGCGACGATTCTGTCGGTGGCGATGATGATGCGCTATACCTTTGCAAGGCTAGACATCGCGCAGCGCATCGAGACTGCAGTGCGCAAGACGCTGCAACAAGGCCTGCGCACCGGCGATATCGCCGAAGCGGGCAAGCAGAAGATAGGCACGGCGGCGATGGGCGATGCGATTGTTAAGAACTTGTAGCGGGTAGCCAGTAGCTAGTAGCAGAAACTGTTTGGCTACTCGCTACCAGCTTAATTTTTTTGAGAGAGAAGAAGCATGAGCAAACAATACGACGTATGCATATTGGGCGCGACCGGCGCGGTAGGCGAGATGATGTTGTCCATTCTTGAACAACGCAATTTTCCGGTGCGTAATCTTTATCCGCTGGCATCCAGCCGCTCGGCAGGTTCGACCGTGAGCTTTAAAGGAAATGAACTGACCGTTATCGACGTGGATGATTTTGATTTTTCCAAGGCCCAGATCGGCCTGTTTTCGGCAGGTGGCAGCGTGTCGGAAAAATATGCGCCGCTCGCGGCGGCTGCGGGCTGCGTGGTGATCGACAATACTGCGCACTTCCGCTATGACCGCGATATTCCGCTGGTGGTGACGGAGGTGAATCCGCATGCGATCGCGCAGTACAAGAATCGCGGCATCATCGCCAACCCGAATTGCTCGACGATGCAGATGCTGGTTGCGTTGAAACCGATCAAGGACGCGGTGGGCATCGCGCGTATCAACGTGGCGACCTATCAGGCGGTGTCCGGCACCGGCAAGGAGGCGATCGACGAACTGGCCGACCAGACACGTGCGCTGTTCAATCATCAGGATGTCAAAGTCGAGGTGTATCCGAAACGCATCGCTTTCAATGTGCTGCCGCACATCGATGTGTTCATGGAGAACGGTTACACCAAGGAAGAGATGAAAATGGTCTGGGAGACCAAGAAAATCATGGAGGATGATTCCATCCTGGTGAATCCGACTGCGGTTCGCGTGCCAGTGTTTTACGGACATTCAGAGGCAGTGCATATCGAGACCCGCAAGAAGATCACCGCCGATCAGGCGAGATCTTTGCTGGAAAAGGCTCCCGGCGTTATCGTGATGGACAAACGCGAACCGGGCGGCTACCCGACTCCGATAGATGCAGCGGGCAACGACGCGACCTACGTCGGGCGTATCCGTGAAGATGTATCGCACCCATTGGGTCTGAATCTGTGGGTGGTCAGCGACAATCTGCGCAAGGGCGCAGCCTTGAATAGTGTGCAAATTGCGGAAATTCTGGTTGCGAAATACCTCAGTTAGGAGATAATGCGAAGGATATTATGAGCTTGTGCTTATAACTCTTTGATGTTATTTTGTATTGTCCAATAAAAAAGGTGAGGGTGATCGCGTGCGAAAATCACTGATGAAACCACTAGCCATTCCACTACGTCGGCACACAACGCCGACCAAGTGGCTGGTTATGCTAAAACTGTTTGGGGTTGTTGTTGCCTTGATGCTGTCTACAACTGTTTCCGCCGTAGGTTTGGGTGGGATAAATGTGACTTCTGCTCTGGGGCAACCGCTTAAGGCCGACATAGAGTTAGTGGCAATCAGCAAGTCCGAAAAAGACAGTCTGGTCGCCCGTCTTGCCTCACCCGATACTTATAAGAATGCCGGTCTGGAATATCCTTACGGCAACAATTTCAAATTTCAGATTGAGAGTCGCGCGGATGGTCAACCGTACATCAGGGCGAGCAGCGCGCAACCAGTCAATGACCCATTTGTAAGCCTGCTGGTCGAGTTGACCTGGTCTGCCGGCAAACTGTCCCGCGAATATACTTTTCTGCTGGATCCACCCGGCTATGTTGCGGAACAACCCGCCAAAGCGGAAGTGCAGGCCGTCGCTCCTGAAGTGCAGGCTGCCTCCCCGGCAGAAACTGCGTCGGCTGTACCTGCCGCGCCGGAAGAATCCGCAGTCACGTCCGCATTACAAGCCGCTCCTGTAGTCGCAGTCACGCCGGAAGAACAAGCGGCTCCCGCGGAAGCCGCTGCCAAGTCTGAGGAACAAACCGCGCCATTGGAAACCGCAGCCAAGCCTGAGGAACAAGCTGTGCCGGTGGAAGCCGGAATAGAGCCACAAGCTGCTTCGGCAGTTGCAGCTGTGCCAAAAGAGTGGATTGAGGTTCAACGCGGTGACACGATGTACAAGATCGCTGCACGATACAAACTGGCTGACATGAATCTGGAACGTATGCTGGTCGCCCTGTATCGCGCCAATACCGACAAGTTTGATGGCCGAAACATGAACCGCATCAGGGCCAGGAAAATCCTGCAATTGCCCAGCCAGCAAGAATTGACGAGCGTGTCACTGCCTGACGCGATAAAGGAGATTCATGCCCAGGCATCCGATTGGAATGCTTACCGGCAAAAGCTGGCCAGCGCAGCCCCAGCCAGCAGTCAGTCGCAAGAGGCGCAGCAAGTCGCTACCGGCAAGATCAGCAGTTCGATAGCCGATATGGCTCCGGTGGCTAAAGAATCTGCCAGGGAGGTGTTGAAGCTATCCAAAGGCGAAGCTCCTGGAGACCAGGTTGGCGCAGGTGCAGGCGGCACCATGTCTGAACAGGACAAGAAAAATGCTGCTCAGGAAGACGCGATTGCCAAGAGCAAGGCGTTGAAGGAACAACAAGAGCGTGCCGCAATGCTCGAAAAGAATATGAAGGACATGCAACGCCTGGCACAATTAAAGGCCGAGGCTGCCGCAATGGCACAACCTCCGCAACCTCCAGTCGCTACAGCTAAATCTGCTGTCAGTGTGGCAACGACGGTAAAACCGATGCCTGCTGCAGTCCAGCCAAAACCAAAACAGGCCAAACCGGAACCCTCTTTACTGGACCAGGTACTGAATGAGCCTCTTTATCTCGCAGGGGGCGCGGCTGTCTTGCTGGTATTGGGCGGTGTTGGCTTCATGTTGAAGCGGCGAAAAAAAAACACTTGGATTGAAGAAGACGGTCAATCAAATGAAGATATCGGTGAAATAACGGGCCGTATGGCCGCGCCTGTCGTTCCATCGCCCGATACGGGTGATTTTACCGGTGGAGCTTCTGCCCAAGCTGCGGCAGCGTCCCAATCCGATAACGTCGATCCTATCAGTGAGGCGGACCTGTTTCTGAACTTTGGCCGTGATGCCCAGGCTGAAGAAATACTCAAAGAAGCTTTGCAAAGCACGCCGAACAATCACCAGATTCATCTCAAGCTGTTAGGGATTTATGCTGCACGAAAGGATGCAAACTCATTCTCGACGATTGCGCGGCAGCTGCAAAGTTCCGGAGATAATGATGCATGGCAACAAGCTGCTGCTATGGGCCGCAAGCTGGAGCCGGATAATCCAATGTATGGAGGCGGCTTCCGCTCTATGGAAGATACAGGCAGCGCGACCGTACAAACGACCGCTTTCAACCCTGCGGCAGAAGCGGAAAATGTTCCGAAGGCGCAACAAGCATCGGCTCTCGATTTTGATTTTGATGTGGGTGCGTCAGCAGCCCAAGAAGGCCCGGAACATGACTTTTTGGGTGCACAAAGGACTTCGATTATGTCTGCTGATGGCAGACTTGTCTCGCAAGATGCGGAAATGGATTTCGATATCACCTCCACAAACCTTTCGGTTCCTGCGATGGAGCCGGAAGCCGGCAAGCCAGCAGAAGATGGCGGAATGGAGTTCATGCTCGATTTTCCGGTTGAAAAAGTAACCGAAAAACCTGCGCCTGCGGCAATCTCTGACGTCGGTTTGGCGGGCATCAGTCTGAACTTTGATGATATATCGCCATCAGGCGGCTCGGCATCAGGCAATAAAGACGATCACTGGCAAGATGTCGCAACCAAACTGGATTTGGCCAAGGCCTATCACGAAATGGGCGATGCCAGCGGCGCGCGCGAAATACTTGATGAGGTGCTGCATGAGGGTGATACCGAGCAGCGCGAAGCCGCGCAAAATCTATTAGTTCTGCTCGGTTGATTATGCGTTTTGTATAGCCATCCGGCTAAGTCACCATCCGAAAAGCTTTTGGCCGGGCACCCGAAAGACGGTGACATAAGCCGCTGGTTCGCGTTGCATAGCCATCTGACTGATGGAGCAACTAGCCATCCCACTAAGCAACCCAAAGACGGTTGCTAAGTGGTTGGTTATAAGTTGGCAAACTACGCCAACTAAGTCATTGGTTAGCTTTGCATAGCCAATCGGCTAAGTCACCAAAAAACGGTGACATAAGCCGCTGGTTAACGGCAGCTCAGTTTTGGGCTGCCGTTTCATTTTGGAGCGAGATTTGAAATTTCATCCTGCCGCGCAAATACTGACCTGGTGCTTGCTGGTTGCGATCATGCAATTCCTGGCGCTAGAAGTATTGCTGATCGCGGCTGGATTTGTTTTGCTGATCGCACTGCTGCAATCAGCTCACAAACTCGTGCAATTGTTGCGCCGCACCCGCTGGATCATGCTGTCGTTGTTGCTGGTCTACGCTTACACTACGCCCGGGCAGCCGCTGCTGGACGCGCTCGGAATGTTCAGTCCAAGCCGTGAGGGACTGGGCGATGGCGTGTTGCAGCTCACCCGTTTGTTGGCCGCATTGGCCGGATTGGCGATATTGCTGGACCGGCTGCATCGCCAGCAATTGATCGCCGGTCTGTACACTTTGCTCGCTCCATTGCAGTTGATAGGCGTGTCGCGTGAACGAGTCGCGGTGCGCCTGGCATTGACGCTGCATTATGCCGAAGTCGCGATGTTGCGCGAGACGCGCACCTGGCAAGACAACTTGCGCAGCCTGTTTGAACCGCATGGCGAGTCCAGCAAACAAATGGAGCTGGCGCTGTATCGATTTGGTATCGGCGACGGACTGTTGGTGGGCTTTGCGTTGCTGCTGTTATTCGAGACGCTGCGATGAGGATAGCGCTGGGCGTGGAGTATGACGGTTCGCCGTTTTGCGGCTGGCAGAGCCAGGCGGACGGGCGGACTGTGCAGGACACGCTGCAGCGCGCCTTGAGCCAAATTGCAGGTGGCCAAATTGCAGATGAACAGACTGCCGCCGAGCACATTTCAGTCATCGCGGCAGGGCGCACCGATACCGGGGTGCACGCGCTCGAACAAGTGGTTCATTTTGACACCCTGGTAGAACGTCCCTTGACCGCTTGGGTGCGCGGCGTGAATGCCCTGCTGCCGGACAGTATTGCGGTGCTGTGGGCGCATACTGTGCCTGATGAATTTCATGCGCGCTTCTCGGCGCACGGACGCAGTTACCGCTATCTGCTGATCAATCGAGCCGTGCGACCTGCGCTCAATGCGGGCAAGGTGGGCTGGTTCCATTCCCCGCTGGATGAAGCCCTGATGCAGGCCGCCGCGCAATACTTGCTGGGCGAACATGATTTCAGCGCATTCCGCGCGGCGGAGTGCCAGGCCAGATCGCCGGTCAAGCATCTGCGGCAACTGGATATACGCAGGCAGGGTGATATGTTGATATTTGATGTGAGCGCGGATGCATTTTTGCATCACATGGTGCGCAATATCATCGGATGTCTGGTGTACGTCGGCAAGGGGAAGTATCCGCCGGACTGGATGGCGGAAGTGTTGTCCGGTCGCGAGCGCAGCCGCGCCGCGCCGACCTTCGCACCGGATGGCTTATACTTGCGCCGTATTCAATATGAAGCGAAGTGGAGATTGCCGCAGAATGAGGATTGACGACAGAGGTGTGCGGACTGAGCTGCGAGTGGCGCAACGGATTTTGCCCGGTCCCGAAGCCCTTTGCATTAAATGAATTGGGGGGGAGGGGTTCAGGAGGGACGTCGCAGTCCCGTCCTTGAATATCGTCCAAGCTACTTTCCGCATTATTTTGCACTCTGAAACACACTGGTTTCTTTACCGGCCATCGTATCGTCAAAGCGGGCAAGCAATACATCCACTGCCTTGCCGCCAATATCGATAGCAGATGGATGGAGCTTCTCGGAGTTAGTATCGGTCATGCTTGAGGTATCGATGAGGACAATGGCCTTTGTATCGCCCGGTTCCGCCTCTTTCATGGTGGAATCCTTCCAGATAACCTCTCCGTTTTTGTTGTAGGCGATCGCTGATATCGAGGCCATTGCGCTATAGCTCTTTTTACCAAGGCTTAACGGACCAAGATAGAATTTACCGCCGCCCTCAGAGATCGTGAAGTTCATCGTAATTCCGATAACGCCATCGACACCCAGATCCTTGGCCAATTTTGCATACTTCTTCTCATCCGAAATGTACTTGTAATGATTAGCTGGATTCATAGTCTCGCTCATGAACAGCACTTTCATGACTTTTTCATCTTCAGCGATATTTTTGTAAGCCTTGCTTGTGAGCACCGTATTTTCGGGCAGCAGGGTAAAGTACTTGGAACTGTCCAGAGTGCGAATGATTTTTGAATCGAGCTTGTTGATGATCGGCTGGGTGTTCATGCCCGGAATATCGTCGTTATTTTTAAACATTTGCCCGAGCCCTTGTTCTCCCCGGAATGTTTTCAGTGAGGCAATCGACACGACAGCGAACTTCTTCTTTGCGCCGAAGGCCTTTTTATCAACATCGGCAGAGCCGGTAATGGCCATCGGGGCGCATCCTGAAACCATCAAGCCGATGATTACAGTCAAGGTCAAGCTATAAATTCTAAAAGTCCGCATGTTATCCCCCCAAGTTTGCATGTCAATTATCAATAAATCCCGCTGCCATAGTCTCCCTTAGACCATTGACTTTGCGTCGTTGCCTTTTGGCAAGTTTGCCAAGTCAATGCAACTTATTGAAAGGCTCCGATAGGGTCAATACCATACAGAATGAAAGGTCAAATTTCCGGATGGGCGGTAATCGGATATCGTCTGATCCCATACCTTGAATTACTCCTGCGCGCCGGATGGCTTATACTCGCGGCATATTATGAAAAAATCGAAGTCCGGCTTGCCGCAAATGGAAAATGAGATCGTGCAAGGGGAAATTCTGTGACGCGCATCAAGATATGCGGCATCACTCGTCCTGAGGATGTGCTGGCCGCCGCACAATGCGGCGCGGATGCGATCGGGCTGGTATTCTATCAGCGCAGCCCGCGCCAGGTCAGCATCGCGCAAGCCAGGCAACTGGCTGAAGTATTGCCACCGTTCGTGTCTTTGGTCGGCTTGTTCGTCAATGCCGAGGCGGCATTCGTGCGCGAGGTGATGGCGAGTGTGCCGCTGGACTTGCTGCAATTCCACTGCGACGAATCGCCGGAATATTGCGCGCAATTTGACCGCCCTTATCTCAAAGCGATCCGCGTCAAATCCGGGGTGGATTTGCTACAATGCGCGTCCGAATTTAGTGGTGCCAAGGGATTGCTGCTGGATGCCCATGTGGAAGGAGTTCCGGGCGGTACCGGCACCGCATTCGACTGGGCATTGATCCCGAAGCAGTTGCCGTTACCGGTGATCCTGTCTGGCGGGCTGGACGAGGGAAATGTCGCGGCGGCGATCAAACAGGTGCGGCCCTACGCGGTGGATGTGTCCAGTGGAGTAGAGGCCGGCAAAGGAATAAAGGATGCGGCGAAGATCGCCGCGTTCATCAAAGAGGTTAATCAGATTGACTTACGACTATCCAGATAGCATCGGCCACTTCGGCCCATACGGCGGTATTTATGTCGCTGAAACCCTGATGGGCGCGCTGGAAGAACTGAATCAGGCTTACGAAAAATATCGCCATGATCCCGAGTTCATCGCCGAACTGAATTACGACCTCAAGCACTATGTGGGCCGCCCCAGTCCGATCTATCACGCCAAACATCTGTCCGAGCATCTGGGCGGCGCGCAGATCTATCTGAAGCGCGAAGACCTCAACCACACCGGCGCGCACAAGGTGAACAACACTGTGGGGCAGGCGTTGCTGGCCAAGCGCATGGGCAAGAAACGCGTGATCGCCGAGACCGGCGCGGGCCAGCACGGCGTGGCGACCGCGACCGTCGCGGCGCGTTACGGCATGGAGTGCGTCGTGTACATGGGCGCGGCAGACGTGCAGCGTCAGTCGCCCAACGTGTTCCGCATGAAGCTGCTGGGCGCGACCGTGGTGCCGGTGGAGAGCGGTTCAAAGACGCTCAAGGACGCGCTCAACGAAGCGATGCGCGACTGGGTGACCAACATCGAAAACACCTTCTACATCATCGGCACGGTTGCAGGGCCGCACCCCTATCCTGCGATGGTGCGCGATTTCAATGCGGTCGTCGGCAAGGAGGCCGTGGTGCAGATGCCTGAACTGGCGGGTCGCCAGCCGGATGCGGTGATCGCCTGCGTCGGCGGCGGTTCCAACGCGATGGGCGTGTTCTATTCATATATCGACATGCCCGGCGTGAAACTGATCGGCGTGGAGGCGGGAGGGCATGGCATCGCCAGCGGGCAGCATGCCGCGCCGCTGACCACGAACAGCCCGGTCGGCGTGCTGCACGGCAACAAGACCTATCTGATGCAGGATGAGAACGGCCAGATCATCGAGACGCACTCGATCTCGGCCGGGCTGGATTATCCCGGCGTCGGTCCCGAACACGCCTGGCTGAAGGACAGCGGGCGCGCGGAATATGTCGCGATCAACGACGACGAGGCGTTGCGCGCTTTCCATGAATTGTGCCATCTGGAAGGCATCATTCCCGCGCTGGAATCCAGCCACGCGCTGGCTCATGCGATGAAGATCGCGCCGGCGATGGGCAAGGACAAGGTGCTGCTGGTCAACCTGTCAGGACGAGGCGACAAGGATATCAATACGGTGGCCAAACTAGCGGGGATTACGCTATGAAATGGGCAAGTCGTAGGTCGGGCTATGCCCGCCATGTCGGGCATAGCCCGACCTGCATGAGTTTCGGTTTGCTCACACGGGAAGATAAACAATGAGCCGCATCCAGACCGTTTTCGACAAGCTCAAACAGCACAAGCGCAAGGCGCTGATCCCGTTCTTCACGGCGGGCGACCCTGATCCGAAACTGACCGTGCCGTTGCTGCACGCGCTGGTGGAAGCCGGTGCGGACGTGATCGAACTGGGGGTGCCGTTCTCCGACCCGATGGCGGACGGCCCGACCATACAGCGCGCTTCAGAGCGCGCGCTCAAGCACGGGGTCGCGTTGCATGACGTGCTGGACATGGTGGCGGCTTTTCGCAAAAAAGACGTGAGCACGCCTATCGTGCTGATGGGCTATGGCAATCCGATCGAGGCGATGGGTTGGGAGACGTTTGCGAAACGCTGCGCCGAAGCCGGCGTGGACGGCGTGCTGACCGTGGACTTCCCGCCGGAAGAAAGCCATGAGGCGTTTGCGCATCTGGACAAGCATGGCATCGATCCGATCTTCCTGCTCGCGCCGACCAGCACCGATGCGCGTATGGAGCGCGTCGCCAAGCAGGCGCGCGGTTATGTGTATTATGTGTCGCTCAAGGGCGTGACCGGCGCGGGGAATCTGGATCTGTCCGCCATCGCAGAAAAGATTCCGCAGCTGCGCAAGCACATCAAGCTGCCCATCGGGGTGGGCTTCGGTATCCATGACGCGGCGACCGCGCTGGCGGTGGCGAAGCTGTGTGATGGCGTGGTGGTGGGCAGCCGCATCGTGCAGGAGATCGAAAACTCGACCGAACAGAACGTTGTGGCCAAAGTGAGCAAACTGGTCAAGGAATTAAGACAGGCTGTAGATAAAGCATAAAGGAGGAAATATCATGAGCTGGTTCCAAAAACTATTGCCACCCAAGATCAAGCGCCGCGAAGGCGACATCAAGAAGAACGTGCCGGAAGGTTTATGGACCAAGTGCCCGTCCTGTCAGGCGGTGTTGTACCACTCCGATCTGGAGAAGAACCAGAGTGTCTGCCCGAAATGCAGCCATCATCATCGCATCACGGCGCGCCTCCGTCTGGATCTGTTGCTGGACGGCGAAGGGCGCTTCGAGATCGGCGCGGAAGTGTTGCCGATAGACACGCTCAAGTTCCAGGACCAGAAAAAATATTCGGAGCGTCTGGTCGCAGCCAAGAAAAACACAGATGAGGATGATGCGCTGATAGTGATGCAGGGCAGCATCCACGCGGTGCCGGTGGTCGCGGCCGCGTTTGAATTCAACTTCATGGGCGGCTCGATGGGCTCAGTGGTCGGCGAGCGTTTCGTGCGCGGCGTGCAGGTCGCGCTGGAGCAGAAATGCCCGTTCATCTGTTTTGCCGCCAGTGGTGGTGCCCGGATGCAGGAAGGGCTGCTGTCACTGATGCAGATGGCCAAGACTTGCGCCGCTTTGACGCAACTCAGCCAGGAACGGTTGCCGTTCATCTCGGTGCTGACTGACCCCACCATGGGCGGCGTGTCCGCCAGTTTCGCCTTCATGGGCGACGTGGTGATCGCCGAGCCCGGCGCGCTGATCGGCTTCGCCGGCGCGCGCGTGATCCAGCAGACGGTGCGCGAGACGCTGCCGGAAGGCTTTCAGCGCGCAGAGTTCTTGCTGGAGCACGGCGCGGTGGACATGATCATCGACCGGCGCGAGATGAAAAACCAATTGGCGACGCTGATCACTATGCTGACCAAACAATCGGCAGTGGCGGAGATCGAAGCTACATAACATTGATGCTCTATTACGCCTTAAAAGTTGCAATTTCAGCATTCATCATTGTGGCGATAGCTGAAATTGCCAAGCGTAGCAGTGGCCTCGCCGCATTGCTGGCATCACTGCCGCTGACCTCATTGCTGGCGTTTGTGTGGATGCATGTGGAGGGAGCTGATTCAGCCAACATCGCCGATCTTTCCGGCCAAATCTTCTGGCTGGTCCTGCCTTCTCTGGTGTTGTTCATACTGTTGCCGTTGCTGCTCAAACAGGGAATGGGATTTTGGCTGAGCCTCGCGCTCTCGGTTGCGGCGACTGTGTTGTGCTATTTCGTCATGTTGCCCTTGCTGCGCAAGTTTGGGGTGCAGTTGTAAGCTTTCTTCTATGCCCAGTTCCCTGGCCGAGTGGCTGACCTACCTCGAATCTCTGCACCCCAAAACCATAGCGCTCGGCCTGGAGCGCGTGGCGCAAGTCAGGCAACGGCTCGATCTTCAACCTGATTTTCCTATCATCACGGTCGGCGGCACCAACGGCAAGGGTTCGGTGTGCGCAATGCTGGAATCCATTCTGCATGCCGCCGGATACCGCGTCGGTTGCTACACCTCGCCGCATCTGCTGCATTACAACGAGCGGGTGCGCATCGCAAAGCAGCAGGCGAGCGATGCGGAGCTGTGCGCTTCGTTTGAAAAAATCGAACAGGCACGCGGCGAGATTTCCTTAACCTATTTCGAGTTCGGCACTTTGGCCGCAGTGCAGTGTTTCATCGAACACAAGGTGGAAGTCGCGATACTTGAAGTGGGCCTGGGTGGCAGGCTGGACGCGGTGAATGTGTTTGACAATGATTGCGCGGTGATTGCCAGCGTGGACATCGACCACACCGATTATCTGGGCGACACGCGTGAACAGATCGCGTTCGAAAAAGCGGGGATCATGCGCAGCGACAAGGTGACGGTCTGCGCGGACAGCGATGTGCCGCAGGCGATAGGCGCTCAGGCGCAGCAGATCGGCGCGGAGCTGTGGTGCATAGGCAGCGAGTTCGGTTTCACACCGCACCAGGGACAGTGGGACTATCGCAGCAAGTTGGGCTCGCGTAATGCGTTGCCCTATCCTGCGTTGCGCGGCGCATTTCAGCTTAACAACGCCAGCGCGGCGCTGGCGGCGCTGGATGTGCTCAAAGACTGCTTGCCTGTCAGCATGGAAGCGGTGCGGCGCGGGCTGGGCGAAGTGCAGCTGGCGGGACGTTTCCAGTTCGCGCCGGGCAAGCCGACACTGATCCTGGACGTGGCGCACAACCCGCATGCGGCGCGTTCGCTGGCGCAGAATCTGGCGGGTTTGCCGCCGTGTCCTCACACTTGGGCGGTGTTTGCGATGCTCAAGGACAAGGATATGGCGGGCGTCGCGAAAGCGCTTGGTTTTCATATCGACACTTGGCTGATGGCGGGCATCGCTACGCCGCGCGGGGCGACGGCTGGGGGGCTGGCGCAAGCGCTGAGGCGGAGCGGGGTGCAGGGCGAGATGCTCACCTTCGATAACATCGCCGAAGCAGTGAGTTATGCCTATAACGCGGCAGGCGAAAATGATAGAATCATCGCCTTCGGATCGTTCTACACGGTGGCGGAAGTGATGGCCGTAAAAGGGCTGACCATTTCCCGGTAGGAAATTAGACAGGCGAGAGCTAAGCATGGCAAAACAGCAGACAGACGATGAACTGAATCTCAGGCGCAAGGCGCGCCGCCGTTTGATCGGCGCGGTTGCGCTCACATTGGCGGTGGTGGTGATATTGCCCATGGTGCTGGACAGTGAACCCAATATTTCCGGCAAAGACATTGATTTAAGCATTCCCGACCCCAATAGAGCAGGCAAGTTCGTCCCGCGCGTGGCGATTTCTGATGCGGCATTGCCATCAGCCGGTTCAGCTGTGGTGGCTGCCCCCGCTACGGTGCCTGTCCAGGCACCCGATGCGGCAAAACCGGTTGCTGCACCGGCCCGGCAAAAAGCAGAAATGCCGGGCAAGGCACAGCCAGCATCGCAAAAATCGGCAGATACCGGGAACACAGCCAAGCTTGTCAGTGCCGAAGGCTTTGTCGCTCAGATTGGCGCATACTCGAATCAGGGTACCGCGAAGCAAGAGCTCAAGAAGTTGAAGCAATGGGGCTTCAAGGCTTATACCGAAAAAATCGGCGACAAGACGCGGGTGCGCGTTGGTCCTTACCCGGACCGCGACAAGGCGGAGAAGGTGGGCCATCAGCTGGAAAAACATGGGTACCATCCGGTGATCGTTAGCGCTAAATGAACGGACTGGATTTTGCCGTTATCGGGATATTGGTGCTTTCATTGTTGTTTGGTTTGTGGCGCGGACTGATTTATGAGGTGTTGTCGTTGCTGGGTTGGCCGATAGCGATTGTTCTGAGCAAGTTATCTGCCACTGGCATTGCCCCGCTGCTGCCGATTGCACAAGAGGAAATACGCGTCACGGCGGCATATGCGCTGGTGTTCATCGCCGTATTGATCGTGTGGGGCATAGTGGCCAGATTGATTGCCAGATTGCTGAAGGCAATAGGATCGGACTGGACGGATAGAGCGATGGGCGGGTTGTTTGGAGTATTGCGCGGCGGACTGCTGGTGCTGGTGCTGGTCTGGCTGGCTGGATTGACGCATGTTCCCGAGCAACCATTCTGGCGCGGCTCGCTGACAGGCAAGACTTTGGAAAATGTTGCGCTGCTGACCAAGGCGTGGTTGCCGGACAATATTGCGCAACGTATCCATTATCGAATTCATAGTTAATTTTTGGGATAGAAAATCATGTGCGGCATACTCGGAGTGATCTCGCAATCACCGGCCAATCAGCTGTTGTATGACGGTTTGCAGGTCTTGCAACATCGTGGCCAGGACGCAGCCGGCATCGCGACGCTGAATGGACAGGCCTTCCACCTGCATAAAGACAATGGGCTGGTGCGCGATGTGTTCCGCACGCGTCATATGCGTTCGTTGCTGGGAAACGCGGGTATTGCGCACGTGCGCTACCCGACCGCTGGTTCTGCGGTAGATCACAATGAGGCGCAGCCGTTCTATGTCAATTCGCCATTTGGCATTATGCTCGGCCACAACGGCAATCTGACCAATGCTGAAGAACTTAAGAAGCAGTTGTTTGCGGAGGATTTGCGCCACGTCAACACCAATTCGGATTCTGAAGTGCTTTTGAACGTGCTGGCACACGAGTTGCAGGTCAAATCCAAGCAATACCACCTTGATGTGCAGACGATTTTTGCAGCAGTGTCCGGTGTGCATCAGCGCTGCCGCGGTGCATATGCGGTGGTGGCGATGATTGCGGGCTACGGGCTGCTGGCATTCCGCGATATCTACGGTATCCGCCCGCTGGTGATCGGCATAAACGAAACAGCGCTCGGCCCGGAATATCTGGTCGCATCGGAAAGCGTGGCACTGGATACCCTGGGCTTCAAATTTTTACGTGACATCGCGCCTGGTGAGGCGGTGTTCGTTGATTTTGACGGCAATCTGCACAGCAAGCAATGCAGTAACAAAGCCAGCCTCAATCCGTGCATATTCGAGTACGTGTATCTGGCGCGTCCTGACTCGGTCATCGACGGTATTTCGGTGTATGAGACGCGCTTGTACATGGGCGAATATCTGGCCGATAAACTCAAGCGCACATGGAGCGAGATCGATATCGATGTGGTGATCCCGATCCCGGATTCCAGCCGCCCCAGCGCTTTGCAATTGGCGAATCGTCTCAACATTCCGTTCCGCGAAGGTTTCGTGAAGAATCGCTACATCGGGCGCACCTTCATCATGCCGGGACAGGCGATGCGCAAGAAATCGGTGCGCCAGAAATTGAATGCGATCGGCATGGAATTCAAGGGCAAGAATGTGTTGCTGGTGGATGACTCGATCGTGCGCGGCACCACCAGCCGCGAGATCGTGCAGATGGCGCGCGATGCGGGCGCGCGCAAGGTGTATTTTGCCTCGGCCGCGCCGCCGGTGCGCTTCCCGAACGTATATGGCATCGACATGCCCAGCCCGCAGGAGCTGATCGCCACCGGCCGCAGCGACGATGAGATCTGTCGCGAGATCGGCGCGGACCGCCTTATCTATCAAGACCTGGCTGATCTCAAGGCGGCAGTGCACAAAGCCAACCCGAAGATCAACAGTTTCGATGCGTCATGCTTTGACGGAATCTACATCACCGGTGATATCAGTGCCGATTATCTGAACAGGGTTGAAGCTTTGCGCGGCAGCGGGGAAGCCAATCCGCCGATTGACGACGACCAGTTGGAGTTGAATCTGGCGGTCAGCACTACTTCGATGTGACGTTCGTCGAAGTTGACAGCATAGGTGGCGGATGTTAATTTCTCACCTGCGCCGATTTGAGGAACAGCTTGCGGGCGCATAATAAATACTGCTAAAGCGAGGGAAACCCGGTTTAGCGCTAAGCTTTCCGGGTTTTTTGTTTTCAGGGGATTTATATGTCAGACATTTCATATCAGCCGGAAACCCTGGCGGTGCATGCGGGCACGGTGCGCAGCCAGTTCGGCGAACACAGCGAGGCGTTGTTCCTGACTTCAAGCTTCGTGTTCGAGAATGCCGCGCAAGCCGCTGCGCGTTTCATCGGCGAACAGCCGGGCAACATTTACTCGCGCTTCACCAATCCGACCGTCACGATGTTCGAGGAGCGTCTCGCGGCGATGGAAGGCGCGGAGCAATGTGTCGCCACTGCCTCAGGCATGTCGGCGATACTGGCGTGCGTGATGGGCGCGCTCAAGGCGGGCGATCATGTCGTCGCTTCGCGCAGCCTGTTCGGCGCGACGGTGAATCTGTTCAACAACATCATCAAAAAATTCGGCGTCGAGACGACTTACGTCTCCGCAACCGATGTCGCGGAATGGCAGGCGGCGGTGCGCCCTAATACAAAACTTTTTTTCCTGGAGACGCCATCCAATCCTCTCACCGAGATATCCGACATCGCGGCGATCGCTGCGATAGCCAAGAGTTGCGGCGCGCTGCTGGCGGTGGACAACTGCTTCTGCACGCCCATCCTGCAACGCCCGCTTGCAATGGGCGCGGACATCGTGATCCATTCCGCGACCAAGTACATCGACGGGCAGGGGCGCGTGTTGGGCGGGGCGGTGCTGGGCAGCAAGAAGAATATGGAAAGCGTGTACGGCTTTTTGCGTACCGCCGGCCCGACGATGAGTCCGTTCAATGCCTGGGTATTCCTGAAAGGCTTGGAGACACTGAAGATACGCATGGACGCGCACAGTGCCAACGCGCTGGAACTGGCGCGCTGGCTGGAGAAGCAGCCGAATGTGGCAAGGGTCTTTTATCCCGGCCTGCCCTCGCATCCGCAGCACAAACTGGCGATGAAGCAGCAAAAAACCGGCGGCGGCATCGTGTCGTTCGAAGTGAAGGGCGGCAAGGCTGCGGCATGGCGCGTGATAGACAACACCAGGCTGCTGTCCATCACCGCCAATCTGGGCGACACCAAAACCACGATCACCCATCCGGCCAGCACCACCCATGCGCGCATCACGCCGGAGGCGCGCGCGGCGGCAGGAATCACCGACGGGTTGATCCGCATCGCGGTGGGACTGGAGGCGGTCGTGGATATTCAGAATGATCTGGCGCGCGGGCTGAACGGTTAGTCGTGGACATTTTGGTGACACAAGTAAACGCAGGGTGGGCTGTGCCCACCATGTCGGGCGTAGCCCGACCTTGTATGATCGAATTTAATGAAATGCTGTATAGGAGGTTAAGTAAAGTTTTACGTTTCACCGGGAAGGCCGTCCCGCCCTGAGGACTGG
>DHIV01000097.1:0-264 GCA_002403995.1 Gallionella sp. UBA4737
CGCGCTCAAGGACATCAACCTCAACATCCGGCGCGGTGAATTCATCACCCTGATCGGCCACTCCGGCTGCGGTAAATCCACCCTGCTTAACCTGATGGCCGGGTTGCTGTTCCCGACTTCCGGCGTGATGATCTGCGCCGAGCGCGAGATTGCCGGGCCGGGGCCGGATCGCGGCGTGGTGTTCCAGAACCATTCGCTGCTGCCATGGCTGACCTGTTTCGAGAATGTCCACCTCGCGGTCGAACGCGTGTTCGGCGCAACCGA
>DHIV01000097.1:683-10948 GCA_002403995.1 Gallionella sp. UBA4737
ACGCAAAGCACGGTAGTGATGGTGACACATGATGTGGACGAGGCCGTTCTGCTGTCCGACCGCATCGTGATGATGACCAACGGCCCGGCGGCGACCATAGGCGAAATACTCGAAGTCGACCTGGACAAACCGCGCAACCGGCTGGCGCTGGCGAACGATGCGCGTTACCACAAGCTGCGCGGGCAAGTTCTGGAATTCCTGTATCAGAAGCAGGCCAAGGTGGCTGCTTAATATATAGCGCTTGACCAGTGTAAACTATTTGTTTACTATGCTGCCATGATACGCAACTTCGCTAGCGCGGAAACGGAACAATTCTTTGCCTCGGGCAAATCGCGGCGATTTCCGACGGAGATTCTCAAGCGTGCGGCGATGCGCTTAACGCAACTGGACGCCGCCACACGCATCGAAGACTTGCGGTTGCCACCATCGAACAGGCTGGAAGCTTTGGCTCATGACCGCGCCGGACAATGGAGCACACGCATCAATGAGCAATGGCGCGTGTGCTTTCGTTTTGAAAACGGCGATGCATACGACGTTGAGATCGTCGATTACCATTTAAGGAGAACCATCATGGCAAAAAAAGGACTGCCCGCAATCCATCCGGGAGAATATCTGGGCGAGACCTTGGGCGAGTTGAACATCTCTCAGGCCGAATTCGCCCGCGCAATCGGTGTCTCGCCCATGCGAGTTTCCCATGTCATCAAAGGATCGCGTCCGGTAACGGCAGAACTGGCGCTGCTGTTCGGGCGAGCCTTCGACCAGTCGCCGCAATACTGGCTTAACCTGCAATCGGCGTATGATTTAAAGACGGCGGAGGCCAGCTTGGGCAAGCTGCTCAATAATGTGCATTTGCTGGCGCATGCGTGATTGCAAGACCTGACTCCGGCTTCCATAAAGAATATTACGAAGCTGACCCCTTTAACTTCTCCTTTAACTTCTCACACTAAGAGCCACGTAGCGCAAGAAAAAAGCCTTAGATCAAGTTAATATGTACACTCCGGCAACCAGCAAAAGAGATCATCATGCCAACACAAGCGGTTTTAAACACAGTCTCATCAATACCATCAACACCGACAGCATCAATATTGGATGCAAGTGCAATTACAACAATCATAAACAATCTGAATACACTTTACTCAAGTGCATTTACACAATTTCTAACCATCTTTGGATTGCTATTTGCAATAGTTGGCCTTGTCGTTCCATATATTGCAGCAAGATATCAAGCAAAAAGTCTTAAAGCAGAGAAGGAAACCCTTGAAAACAAAATTAACGAAGAAATTGCAATTGCAAAAAAAGAAATTCGTAATGAATTACTAGAAGATATAAATAGCAAAATTAAGGAAGCAGAAAATACTTCAATAACAAGAATGGAAGAAAAATTTAAAGCACTTCACAAAAAATATCTTTGCACAAAAGCGGCAACCTTTTTCTTGCAAGCGCGTTCACAACTTGATAAGAAAAATTATTCTGGCGCACTAACAGATTTCTCTCTATCAGTAAGAGCATACGTTGAAGGTGAAGATGAGGCAAATGCACAAAGAGCACTAAGAAATATTATTGAGTATTGCTTACCCAATATTAATAAAGAAGATAATTTTGACGAAAAAGAAATTGAAGAAGAAATTAAATTACTAACAGACTTTTTAGAGTCAAAAGAAATTAATATAAATAATCGTTATGCGAACGATGTCATTTTAATAAATAAAGCTTATAAGGAAGCTAAAAAAACAAAAAATAAGAAAGATGATGCTTAGAGAAAAGCTGACCCCAAGGGAAACTGGCTTCGGATAAAAATACGGAGTCGAATTATTTATAGGAAGCTACTGGCTCAGCATCGCAATATCTCTGGTAGATGGCTACTCCACTATTAAATCACGCACCAAAGTTAATACCGCAGCGCTCGTTTCGCACCAAATAGATGCGATAGCCGAGACCATGACACGCGGAAACCCAGTAAATACGTAGTGGCACAGGTCTTGCGAAGTAAACACTGAGAAACGCTTCTGGCCCAATGGCGGGCGGAAGGGAAATAATGAATACCGACAAAGGCGTCGTTCCGGCATTGAGAGCCGGGCGACGCTTTTTTTATTGCGAGGATGAGATGAAGACTGACAAAAAAACCAGACTGGTCGTGATCGGCAACGGCATGGCCGGGATGCGCACCATCGAGGAATTGCTGAAGATGTCGCCGGACGAATTCGAGATTACGGTATTCGGTGCGGAACCGCAGCCCAACTACAACCGCATCCTGCTGTCGCCGGTGCTGTCCGGCGAGATGAAGTTTGCGGACACCGTGCTCAACGACTGGAGCTGGTACAAGGAACACAACATCACGCTGCATGCCGGCAAGCTGGTGACCAGGATTGACCGTCTGCACTGCGTGGTGGAGAGCGAAGACGGCCTGGCTATTCCCTACGATCGTTTGCTGATCGCGACCGGTTCCAATCCGATCATGCTGCCGATACCCGGCATCAACCTGCCCGGCGTGCTGGCCTATCGCAGCATAGATGATGTCGAGAAGATGCTGGTTGCGGCCCGGGATAAAACCACACCGTGCAAACGAGCTGTGGTGATCGGCGGCGGATTGCTCGGGCTGGAAGCGGCGAATGGTCTATCGCTGCAGGGCATGGAAGTGGCTGTGGTGCATTTGTGCGACTGGCCGATGGAACGCCAGCTCGACCAGGTCGGCGGCGGCCTGCTGAAGAACGCGCTGGAAAAACGCGGGCTGAAATTTTATATGTCGCGCCAGACCGAGGCGATACTCGGAGACGAAAAAGTGACCGGCTTACGCTTCAAGGACGGTGAGGAGATCGCGGCCGACCTGGTGATCATGGCGGCGGGTATACGGCCCAACATCGCATTGGCCAAGTCGGCAAATATCCATTGCGAGCGCGGTATCGTGGTGAACGACACGATGCAGACCTACGACCCGAAGATCTACTCGGTGGGCGAATGCTTGCAGCATCGCGGTCAGGTTTACGGGCTGGTCGCGCCGCTGTTCGAGCAGGCCAAGGTGGCGGCGAACCATCTGGCCGAGTATGGGCGGATGCGCTACGAGGGCTCAGCGGTTTCCACCAAGCTCAAGGTGACCGGCATCGACCTGTTCTCGGCGGGCGATTTCAATCCCGGGCCGGGCGATGAAGAGTTGCTGCTGCAGGATTCGGCACGCGGCGTGTACAAGAAGCTGGTGCTGCGCGACAACAAATTGCGCGGCGCGGTGATGTATGGCGACACGCTGGACGGCCCGTGGTATTTCCAGATGATGCGCGACGGGACCGATGTGTCGGAGATGCGCGAGCACATCCTGTTCGGCCAGATGCATATCGGCGACTCCGGGCGCGGCGGTGCATCGAACGTCGCGAACATGCCGGACTCGGCGGAGATCTGCGGCTGCAACGGCGTAAGCAAGGGCACCATCGTCAAAACCATACTGGACAAAAAACTGTTCACGCTGGAAGAGGTGCGCGCGCATACCAAGGCTTCCAGCTCGTGCGGTTCGTGCACCGGTCTGTGCGAGGCCTTGCTGGCGAATACGCTGGGTGATTATTCGGCCAAGCCGAGCAAGAAGGCGCTGTGTGCCTGCACCGAGCACGCGCACCAGGACGTGCAGCAGGCGATCACCGAGCTCAATTTGAAAACCATCCCCGAGCTGATGAAGGCATTGCAATGGAAGACCGCGGACGGTTGCCATGTCTGCCGTCCCGCGCTGAACTATTACCTGACGGCGGCCTGGCCGGGCGAATACCAGGACGACAGCCGCTCGCGCTTCATCAACGAACGCGTGCATGCGAACATCCAGAAGGACGGCACTTATTCGGTGATCCCGCGTATCTGGGGCGGAGTCACTTCGCCGTCCGAGTTGCGTGCCATCGCCGAGATCGCCGAGCGCCATGAAGTGCGCACCGTCCACATCACCGGCGGACAGCGCATCGGCTTGTACGGCATCACCAAAGAAAACCTGCCGAAGATGTGGGGCGAATTGGTCGATGCGGGATTTGTTTCGGGCCATGCCTACGGCAAGGCATTGCGCACCGTGAAGACCTGCGTCGGTTCGGAGTGGTGCCGCTTCGGCACGCAGGATTCCACCGCGATGGGCATCAAGATCGAGAAGATGACCTGGGGTTCCTGGACGCCGCACAAATTCAAGATCGCGGTTTCCGGCTGCCCGCGCAATTGCGCCGAAGCCACGATCAAGGATTTCGGCGTGGTGTGCGTGGACTCGGGTTATGAGATCCATGTCGGCGGTAACGGCGGCATCAAGGTGCGCGTCACCGATTTCCTGTGCAAGGTGGCGACCGAGGAAGAGGTGCTGGAATATACCGGCGCATTCATGCAACTGTATCGCGAGAGTGCGCACTACATGGACCGCACCGCACCGTGGATCGAGCGCGTCGGGCTGGCGTACGTCAAACAGCATGTGGTCGAGGACGCGGCGGGACGCGCAGAGCTGTATGCACGCTTCCTGGAATCGCAAAAATATTCGCAGGACGATCCGTGGAAGGAACGCGCGGAAGGCAAGGATGCGCATGAGTATGAGGCATTGGCGACCGTCGAATAAATTTTGGAATGGGGATCGGAATTTGTAGGAGCGGGCCATGCCCGCGATTGTTTTTTTGTTCGCGGCAGCACCCGCAAGGAGTACGCCGTGGTTGTAAGGGGCTAAAGCCCTAACAACACACGCATGGCCCGCTCCTACAGGGTGTGTTGGTTAACGGCATACGCGTATATCGAAACGATAGGGTGTAGGTTGGGTTAGCGAATGCGTAACCCAACATCATTAAACAAAACTGTTGGGTTACGCATAAAAACCGCTAACCTAACCTACGGTAGCGAGGTGGAAATAATGAACTGGTTACAAGTCGGAAACCTGGAAGACATCCCGCGTCAAGGTTCGCGGGTGGTGAATACAGCTACGGGTGAGATCGCGCTGTTTCGCAGCGTGGACGATCAGGTGTTCGCGCTGAACAACCGCTGCCCGCACAAAGGCGGGCCGTTGTCGCAGGGCATCGTGCACGGCAAGCGCGTCACCTGCCCGTTGCATAGCTGGGTGATCGATCTGGAATCCGGCGTTGCGGTCGCACCGGATGAAGGCTGCGCACATCGCCATGAAGTGCGCGTTGCACATGGCGTGGTGTTTCTCGAGGTCAAGGCCGGAGCATGCAAAGCTGCATAGCCATGCAAGGCATAGATACACCGGATGCCGTTCGCACTACCTGCCCGTATTGCGGAGTCGGTTGCGGTGTAGAGGTAAAGGTCAAGGGCGGGGTTGTGGCTCTGTCCGGCGACAAACAGCATCCGGCCAACCTGGGGCGGCTGTGCTCCAAGGGAACGGCACTGACTGAAACGCTGGATCACGAAGGCCGCCTGCTTTACCCCATCGTCGCTGGCCAGCGCGCTACCTGGGACGACGCGCTGAATTGTGTCGCCGAGGGCTTCAAGGAAATCATCGCGCAGCACGGACCGGATGCAGTGGCGTTCTATGTCTCGGGGCAACTGCTGACCGAAGACTATTATGTCGCTAACAAGCTGATGAAGGGTTTCATCGGCAGCGCGAACATCGATACCAATTCGCGCCTGTGCATGTCCTCGGCAGTGGCCGCGCAAAAGCGCGCGTTCGGCGCGGATGCGGTGCCGGTGTGTTACGAGGATGTCGAGCTGGCCGATCTCGTCGTGCTGGTCGGTTCCAACTATGCCTGGGCACATCCGGTGTTATACCAGCGCCTCGCGGCGGCAAAGAAGGCGCGTCCCGAAATGCAGGTGGTGGTGATCGACCCGAGGCGCACCGCCACCTGCGATATCGCCGATCTGCACCTGGCGATCGCGCCCGGAGCGGATGCATTTCTGTTCAACGGCCTGTTGCATCATCTGCGCCGCGAGGACGCAATCGATCTCGTCTACGTCGAAGCGAATGTGGAAGGTTTTGCCGGTGCCTTCGAGGCGGCGCGCGCAGTCAGTTCTATTCCAAAAGTGGCGCAGGTGTGCGGCTTGGCAGAATCAGATATCAGCGAATTCTTCCGCATGTTCGCGCGCACCGAGCGCACCGTGACGGTCTTCTCGCAAGGCATCAACCAGTCTTCCAGCGGCGTGGACAAAGGCAACGCGATCATCAACGTGCATCTGGCTACCGGTCGAATTGGAAAAGCGGGCATGGGGCCGTTCTCGGTTACGGGTCAGCCGAATGCGATGGGCGGACGCGAGGTCGGCGGGCTGGCCAATCAACTGGCGGCACACATGGATTTTTCCGATGCGGCGAGCATCGATTTAGTGGCGCGTTTCTGGAAAGCAAAGAGTATGGCGCAAGCACCCGGACTGAAAGCCGTGGACATGTTCCAGGCTATTGCCGACGGCAAGATCAAGGCTGTGTGGATCATGGGCACCAATCCTGCGGTGAGCATGCCGGACGCTGACAAGGTGCGCGATGCTTTGATGAATTGCGAACTGGTGGTGGTGTCCGATTGCGTGCAGCACACCGACACCACGGCCTGCGCCGACATTCTGCTGCCCGCCGCAGGCTGGGGCGAGAAGGATGGCACGGTGACCAACTCGGAGCGGCGCATCTCGCGGCAGCGCGCATTCCTGCCTGCGGCGGGCGAGTCCAGGCCGGACGGGTGGATCATCACGCAGGTGGCGCAGCGCATGGGTTTTGCCGAGGCGTTTCCCTACACGCAACCCGCGCAGATCTTTCGTGAACATGCGCGGCTGTCCGGATTTGAAAATTCGGGTGAGCGCGCCTTCGACATCAGCGCATTGGCAGAGATCAGCGATAAGGAATACGACGCATTGCAACCGGTGCAATGGCCGGTCAATTCTCAAAATCCTGAAGGCACGCAGCGCCTGTTCGCCGACGGAAAGTTTTATACGCCCGGCGGCAAGGCGCGCATGATCGCCGTTGCGGCGCAATTGCCCGCGGTGGCAACGGATGTCGAATTCCCGCTGGTGCTGAACACCGGGCGCATGCGCGACCAGTGGCACACAATGACGCGCACCGGCAAAGTGCCGCGCCTGAACGCGCATTCATATGAACCCTACGTGCAGGTGCACGCGCGCGATGCGCAAAGATTCCAGTTGCAGGACGGCGGGCTGGCACGACTGACCAGCCGCCACGGCAACATGCTGGCGCGCGTGCAGTTCAGCGACGAGCAGCGTCCCGGTTCGGTGTTCGTGCCGATGCACTGGAACGATGCGTTTGCCAGATCGGCCCGTGTGGATGCGCTGGCCGCCCCTATCACCGACCCGATCTCCGGCCAGCCGGAATTCAAACATACGCCGGTGCATGTCGAGTTTTATCGTCCGGTCTGGCAGGGTTTTGTATTGAGCCGCGATCGTCTTGCCTTGGCGGAAGCGAATTATTGCGCCTGTACACAAGGTACTGGCTATTGGCGGCATGAGATCGCTGGTGATGCGTTGCCGGAGAATTGGCGAGACTGGGTAGAAGCAGCGATGGGCACAGCTGACTTGATCGAGTATCGCGATGCCGCGATGGGCCGCTATCGTGCTGCCTGCGTGCAAGACGGTAGATTGGACGCCGTGTTCTTCATCGCACCCGATCAGCGTTTGCCGGAACGCGAATGGCTGGCCAGCCTGTTCGGCCAGACCGTGATCGATCCGGCAGACCTGGCCGGATTACTGGCCGCGCGACCACCCAAAGGAGCGGCGGCCAATACCGGACGTACTGTGTGCGCCTGTTTCAGCATCGGCGAAAAAACCATCGCCAATGCGATTCGGGAGCAGGGACTGGATAGTGTGGAAGCGGTTGGAGCATGCTTGAAAGCAGGCGCCGGATGCGGTTCATGTGTGCCGGAGATACGTCGTTTGCTGGCGCAGCATGCATCTGCACCCGCAAACTCTTCGACATGAATTGCGCAGTGCCTATCTGAACACGATGGTCTTGCTGCCACACACCAGCACCCGGTCTTCCACGTGATAGCGCAGGCCGCGTGACAGCACGGTCTTTTCGATGTCGCGCCCATAGCGCACCAGATCGTCCACCGTGTCGCCGTGATCGATACGTACCGTATCCTGCTCAATGATCGGCCCGGCATCCAGCTCGTCGGTGACGTAATGGCAGGTCGCGCCTATCAGTTTGACCCCGCGCTGGTAAGCCTGGTGATAAGGCTTCGCACCGACAAAGGACGGCAGGAAGCTGTGGTGGATGTTGATGATGCGCCCGGGGAAGCGCCGGCACAGTGACGGCGGCAGGATCTGCATGAAACGCGCCAGCACCATGCTGTCGCCATGATGCTGTTCGAACAGCGCAGCGATCTGGTCGAAAGCGGCGGCCTTGTCGCTTTGCATGTCGACGTGGATGAACGGGATGCCGTGCCATTCGACGAAGCTGCGCAGATCGTCGTGGTTGGAGATCACGCAGGGAATGTCCACCAGCAACTCGCCGCTGCGCCAGCGATGCAGCAGATCGTTCAGGCAATGATCTTGCTTGCTGACCAGAATTACCAAGCGCTTGTTCTGCGCCGAATCGGATAACTGCCAGCTCATCGCGAACTCCTGCGCCAGTGGCGTAAAACGGCGGCGGAACTCCTCGGCATCGAACGGCAGGGAATCGGCAAGTATCTCCTGCCGCATGAAGAAGCGTTGCGCATCCTGCTCGGTATGATAACTCGCCTCGACGATGAAGCCGCCGTGCTGCGCGATGAAGCCGCTGACTGCGGCGATGATGCCCGCGCGATCGGGGCAGGAGATGATCAGGGTGTAGCGGTGGCGACTGCTCATGATGACTCCTTGATGTGTTACACCGATTCTATCTAATCCCTAAGTATCACGGGAATTTGCGGTTGGCTGTTGGCATCGCTCAAAAAGACAATCCCGTTTGAGCCGCGATCAGGCGATACCGGTCGTGCAGGTGGGGGAGAGACCCTGAGCTGAAGCCGTTCCCCGATACAGTCGCTGTCGCCTACCTGATAGTCGCGGCAGATCATCGGGCGGCGCTCATAGATCGTGCACAGCATGGTGTTCCTGTCCAAGGCTGAGCACCAGCCGTCGCCGGGGCGCGCCATCACCCAGCCGCCCCACTGATCCTGCTCGGTCAATTCAGGCGGAATGTCGTCGTCACCCATCAGCATCACCTCCAGCCGGCAGCAGCAGGCTTTGCACGAGGCGCACGATATGACCGGGCTATCGGTAATCAACCTGCCAAGCTCCATCGCGATAGATCACCTCATCGTCCAGCGTGAATGATTCCGTGATTGCAAAAACATCGACATGATGTTTGGCCGTAGTCTTCTTGATGTTGGGTTTGTTGTAGCTGCCGTGTTTGGCGCCCAGCGACAGATGCACACCGCACATGCGCTCGAACGTGCCGATATCACTGACTATCCTGTCCTGTGTGAATGCTCTGTTCAGCCCCAGGCCCAGTTCGCGCAGCCAGACTTCGCCCTCGTCGGCACGGATGTTGACGAGCACCTGGTCGAACTCGGGCGTGGAGGCTATGGCTCCGGTTACGCGCCCTTTGCTGACAACCAGCGTGATCGGGTGGTCGGGCTTGTTGACCGTGAATGTCGTGTCGCCAAAAATGGAGATGCGCACGCGGCCATTCACCGCTTCCAGATCCTTCGATTCCGTGAACACTTCGCCGATGGGAAACTGGCCCCCGACATTGTGCATGTTGCGGTAATCGCCAACGTTGAGCTTGGCGGATTCGAAGCCCGCAGCAAATACCAATTGTTCACCGCCGCTGTCGATGACGCCCGTTTGTGCGCTATCGATGCGGGCTTTCAAGACACTGCCCACCCCGCGAAAATAATCCCGGTCATAAGCCAGCGAGTCTATGTAGGTCAGCGCTTCTTCGCCCCGCATGCGTGCCAGATGCGGGTGTTCGATCACCTTGATCGAGCGTTTGAAAAGTTCGACGCGGATGCGGAAGGCGTCCAGACGAAAGCTGGTGGATTGGATCAGCACCACCAGATCGCCGGGGGGGAGTCGTTCGAACGCTGCGAGCACAGTCCCCGGCGCATTGCTGTCGAACTCGATGAATGCCGCGCCGGGCAGGCAGCGCCGGTAGGCCTCAGTGAGTGCGATCGCGAGATCGCTTTGACCATCCCAGACCACGATCGCGGACCGGGCAGATGTGTGCTCGATGGACAGCGTCAGGATGTCGCGAAGATTCTTCTCGGCGGTATCGATCGCCGCAGCGGGGATGGAGGCTTGAGTTTTTATAAGGCCATGCCCTGATCGCGCAGATACTCTTCATACGTCCCATGGTAATCTGAGATACCCTTGGCGGTGATCTCGATGATGCGCGTCGCCAG
>DHIV01000045.1:0-3150 GCA_002403995.1 Gallionella sp. UBA4737
GGAAGGTGCGATCGCTTACACGTAGTCCTTGTATTTATCGAGGAAGCGTACCGGTTTGCTAAGGGCATCGCGACGGAATGGATCACCCAGCTCACGGGTACACATGATCTCGATGATGGTGGTCTTGCCGTGGTTCATCTGCATGTCGATCGCTTTTTTGAGCGCCGGCCCAACGTCTTCCAACTGGTCCACTACAATCCCCTCGGCCCCCATCGCTTTCGCAATCCCGGCAAAGCTCTGGTTGTCCAGTTCGCCAGCGACAAAGCGACGGTTATAGAAATCCACCTGATTCTTCTTCTCCGCACCCCATTGCCGATTGTGAAACACCACCGCCGTCACCGGAATGTTGTGACGCACGCAGGTCATGGTCTCCATCATGCTCATGCCCCACGCGCCGTCACCCGCATACGCAATCGCCGGACGATGCGGCGCCGCCACCTTGGCACCGATGATGGTCGGAAAAGCATACCCGCAGTTGCCGAAGCTCATCGCGGCGAAGAAGCTGCGCGGCTTCTCGAAGCGCAGGTAACTGTTGGCCACCGAATTGATGTTGCCGATATCAGTTGATACCATCACATCCTCCGGCATTACCTTTTCCAACTCGCGCAACACCTGACGCGGATGCAGGTAATTGCCTGGTTCCTTCTTCTGCTCTTCAATCATGTCCAGGCTGAAGGCATCCTTTTCGTGGGTCCAGTCATCGAGTTCCTTCTCCCAGGCATCTTTCTCGGCCTGAATCGTCACTGCCCGTTCGGCACGGGTAGCGTCGCATGCGAGCGTCTTGTTAGCCAAGCGCTGGGTCAGCGCAACTGCGGCAGCCTTCGCATCGCCGCAGATACCGACTGATATCTTCTTGACCAGTCCCAGCATCTTGTGGTCGGCATCGATCTGAATGATTTTGGCATTCTTCGGCCAGTAATCCATGCCGTGTTGTGGCAGGGTACCGAAAGGTCCCAGGCGCGAACCGAGGGCTACAACCACATCGGCCTGGGCGATCAGTTTCATTGCCGCCTTGGAACCCTGGTAACCAAGCGGGCCAGTCCACAGTGGATGGCTGGCCGGAAAGGAATCGTTGTGCAGATAGCTGTTGACTACCGGTGCGCCCAAGCGCTCGGCTAGGGCCTTGCATTCCTCGATTGCATCGCCCATCACCACACCGCCACCGGAAATGATGACCGGGAATTTGGCGTTAGCCAGCAGCGCGGCTGCCTCGTTGAGACTCTTTTCGCCGCCCGGGCCGCGGTCCAGACGGCTCGGTTGCGGGATCTCAGCCTTTATTTCACCGTAGAAGTAATCACGCGGAATATTCAGCTGGGTCGGCCCCATCTCCGACATCGCGCGGTCAAAGCAGCGGCCGGTGAATTCGGCCATGCGGGCCGGGTTGGTCACATGCCCCTGGTATTTGGTGAACTCTTCGAACATCGGCAGCTGATTGGCTTCCTGGAAACCGCCCAGTCCCATGCCCATGGTGCCAGTCTCGGGGGTGACGATCACCACCGGACTGTGAGCCCAGTACGCCGCCGCAATCGCCGTCACGCAGTTGCTGATGCCGGGGCCGTTCTGGCCAATCACCACGCCATGGCGTCCAGACACGCGCGAGTAACCGTCAGCCATATGGCCGGCCCCTTGCTCGTGCACGACGGGAATCAAGCGAATGCCGGCAGGGGCAAAAATATCCATCGCATCCATGAAGGCCGATCCCATGATGCCAAAAATATCGGTCACGCCGTTGACTGCCATGGTTTCGACAAACGCTTCCGATGGCGTCATCTTTTGCGGACCGGTAACGGCGGCCGGTTTGGTCGATTTGGTGCTGAGGCGAGCTTGATCGGGCATGATTGTAGTGCTCCTGTAAAAAATTATTTGAAAATGGTACTGCAAGTTCCGATATTTGATATTAAACTGAATTTACGGACATAAAACATAAGTGTCAACGATATTTTTAAAAAAACGGTACAATTTATGATGGAAAATGAAATAACCATTTGAAGAGGTTCTCATGAACATGGTTTCTATAGCAAGAACAGAACCGGACAAGCTGGAGGGGGATACACCAACGATGCGCCTCTTTGCGCTGCTGGAAGTCATCGCGGAAAAAGATCATCCCTTTTCGTTGCAGGGGCTGGTGGAAGAAACCGGACTGCCCAAGCCGACCTTGCACCGAATGCTGCAGCAACTCGAAACCGTCGGTGTGCTACAGCGAGAGAGCGATGGCCGCCATTACAGTACCGGTGTGCGCCTGCGCCGCCTGGCGTCGAACCTGCTAATCAATAACACCTACCATGGCTCGCGCCGCATCGTGCTGCGCCAACTGGTGGAGGAAGTAGGCGAAAGCTGCAATCTCACCAGCTTTACAGGCAGCGAAGTGATGTACCTGGATCGGGTGGAAACAGCCGCGCCGCTGCGCTTTTACTTACATACCGGATCACGCGTGCCGGCGCACTGCTCTTCCAGCGGCAAACTGTTTCTCGCGCAAATGGCCCCGGCTCAGCGCCGCCGTTTACTTGAGCATACCCCGCTGACCCAGTACACCAGCAAGACCTGCACAGATCCGGTCGCGCTTGAGCGTGAACTCGAAACGGTGCGGCGGAACGGTTACGCACTTGATGACGAGGAATTCCTGCCGGGCCTTCTATGCGTGGCGGTACTGGTACCCAATCCGACCGGCCGCTCCAACCTCGCCGTCGCCATCCAGGCGCCGATCATGCGCCTGACGCATGACAAGGCATTACATTTCCTGCCTGCACTTCAGCGCGCTGCACAAGCGCTGGCATCCATTGAATCCGAAACGGCGAGATCTGTCGCTAATTCATAACTGCAGCTTTCGTATCGCCAGGAGGTCATCGTAGTGGAGATAACACTTATTAAACCGGACCGCATGATGTCTGTCCGCACCCTGTTCGGCATCGATAGCGACCTGATGGTGCCGACCTTCAGCGAGCGCGACGATCACGTGCCGGAGATCGACCATGCGTATCGTTTCAATTCCGACGTCACACTGGCCATCCTGGCCGGCTTCACCCGGAACCGGCGCGTGATGGTGCAAGGGCTGCACGGCACCGGCAAGTCGACTCATATCGAGCAAATCGCGGCACGCCTCAACTGGCCCTGCGTGCGCGTCAACCTCGACAGCCACATCAGCCGCATCGA
>DHIV01000045.1:3294-3462 GCA_002403995.1 Gallionella sp. UBA4737
CTGGCCCTGCGTGCGCGTCAACCTTGACGGGCATATAAGCCGCCTTGACCTAGTCGGCAAAGACACCATCGTAGTGCGCGACAATAAGCAGGTGACCGAGTTCCAAGAAGGCATCGTGCCATGGGCGCTGCAGCGTCCGGTTGCGCTGATTTTCGATGAATACGACGC
>DHIV01000120.1 GCA_002403995.1 Gallionella sp. UBA4737
ATGTGATAGCGCAGTTCCGGCAGGATGCGCGCGCCGACAATGATGAACAGCACGGTCAGCGCCGCGATCAGAATGAACGGTGCACGCCATTGGAAATGGTTGGCCAGCCAAAGAGACAGTGGCACCCCTGCGACCGTGGAAAGAGAAAATGCAGTCGACACGATGCCGCTGGCCTTGGCGCGCCGCGAAAACGGGATTACATCGCCGACTATGGTCTGCACCATCGCGCCCATCACGCCGCCGAAAGCCCCTGCCATGCCGCGTGCGATGAGCAGCGTGGCATAGCCGGGAGCCAGTCCGCAGGCCAGTGTCGCCAGTCCGAACAGCCCGAACATGGTCAGCAGCAAACGTTTGCGTTCGAAACGATCGATGAACGTCGCAGCCAATAATCCGGAAAAAGCGGCGCTAAAGCTGTAAGACGCGACCAGCAGGCCGAATTCATGTGTGCCGATGCCGAATGCCTTTATCAGGACAGGGCCGAGCGGCATCATGATCATGAAATCGAGGATGTGGCTGAACTGGATGCCGGCAAGGGTCAGCAGCAAATAGCGTTCTCGCTGCGGGGTGAACTGGGGTTGCATGATGGAAAGCGTTGATTACAAGGGCCGCATTCTACCAGTGACGATAAGAAAAAATTGCGCTTCCGGCAGTGCTAAAATTACTACTCGAAATTTTAGCCTTTCATCATGCCGCAACCTTCTTTTGTCCATCTCCGTTTGCACAGCGAATATTCGATTTCGGATGGCATGGTGCGCGTGGACGAGGCGGTGGCCGCCGCGCAACGCGACGCGATGCCGGCACTTGCACTGACCGACCTGAATAATTTTTTCGGCATGATCAAGTTTTACAAGGCGGCACGCGGCGCGGGAATCAAGCCCATCGTCGGATGCGACGTGTTCATCACCAACGATGCCGACCGGGAGCGCCCGTATCGCCTGCTGTTGCTGTGCCAGTCAGTTGCAGGCTATTTGCTGTTGTGCCGTTTGCTCAGCCGCGCCTATCTGGAGAACCAGCATCGCGGACGCGCCGAGGTGCGCCGCGAGTGGTTTCGCCAGGGTACCGGCGGACTGATCGCCTTGTCCGGCGCGCATCTCGGTGATACCGGCAGCGCGCTGTTGTCGGGCAATGCGGCACAGGCCAGACAGTTTGCGCAGGAATGGGCGGCGTTGTTCAACAACCGCTATTACCTCGAAGTGCAGCGCGCCGGGTTTGTGGACGAAGAGCATCACATCCATGCGGCGATCCAGCTCGCCGCCGAACTCGGACTACCAGTGGTCGCCACCCATCCGGTGCAGTTCCTGGTAGCCTCCGATTTCAAGGCGCACGAGGCGCGCGTATGCATAGCAGAAGGCTATGTGCTCAATGACAAGCGGCGCGCAAAGCAATTTACCGCACAGCAATATTTCAAGACGCAGGCCGAAATGGCGGAACTGTTTGCCGATCTGCCCGAGGCGTTGCAGAACAGCGTGGAGATCGCGCGCCGCTGCAATCTCTCGCTGGTGCTGGGCAAGCCGCGTCTGCCGGATTTCCCGATCCCGAACGGTCAGGGGCTGGACGATTATTTGCGCGAACAGGCGGAATCCGGCTTGCAGCAACGCATGGTGATGTTATATCCCGAAGCGGCGGAGCGAGAAACCAGGCAGCCGCAATATCAGACGCGGCTGGATTTTGAGATCGATACCATCATCAAGATGGGCTTCCCCGGCTACTTCCTGATCGTCGCGGACTTCATCCGCTGGGCGAAAGAAAACGGCGTGCCGGTCGGCCCGGGGCGCGGTTCCGGCGCGGGTTCGCTGGTGGCATACAGCCTCGGCATCACCGACCTCGACCCGTTGCGATATGCGTTGCTGTTCGAGCGCTTCCTGAATCCCGAGCGCGTGTCGATGCCGGACTTCGACGTGGATTTTTGCCAGGACGGGCGCGAGCGCGTCATCGAGTATGTAAAACAGAAATATGGCGCGGCCAGCGTGGCGCAGATCGCGACCTTCGGCACGATGGCATCCAAGGCGGTGATCCGCGATGTCGGGCGCGTGATGGATTTTCCCTATGGCCTGTGCGACCGCCTGTCCAAAGCGATCCCGCTGGAAGGCGTGAAACCGGTGTCGCTGAAAAAAGCACGAGAGATGGAGCCGGAGATCAACAGTATCGCGGAAAGCGAAGAAGGCGTGCCGGAGTTGCTGGAACTGGCCGGTCGTCTGGAAGATTTGACGCGCAACGTCGGTATGCACGCGGGCGGCGTGCTGATCGCGCCCGGACAACTCACCGACTTCTGCCCGCTGTATTGCGCTGACAGCAGCACCAGCGTGGTCAGCCAGTTCGACAAGGACGATGTCGAATCGATCGGCCTGGTGAAGTTCGACTTTCTGGGCCTGCGCACACTGACCATCCTCGACTGGGCGATGCGCCATGTCGCGAGGTTGGAAGCAAATAAACAATCCGCTCGTGGTGAGGTATCGAACCATGAACACTCAGGCTTCGATACCTCAGCCCGAACGGCATCTTTTTCCCTGGAAACTCTGCCGCTGGATGATGCCGCGACTTACGAGTTGCTCAGGGCCTGCAATACCACCGCCATTTTTCAGCTGGAATCGCGCGGCATGAAGGACATGCTGAAGCTTGCCAAGCCATCTCGTTTCGAGGACATCATCGCGCTGGTGGCGCTGTATCGCCCCGGCCCGATGGATCTGATCCCGGATTTCTGCCGGCGCAAGCACGGCGAAAAATTCGATTATCCTCATCCTGCTGTCGAGCCGGTGCTGCGCGAAACTTACGGCATCATGGTCTACCAGGAGCAGGTGATGCAGATGGCGCAGGTGGTGGGCGGTTACAGCCTGGGGGGCGCTGACTTGCTGCGCCGCGCGATGGGCAAGAAGAATGCGGAGGAGATGGCCCAGCAGCGCGAGATCTTTGTCAATGGCGCGCTCAAGAACGGCACATCCAAGGAGCAGGCGGTACACCTGTTCGATCTGATGGAAAAATTCGCCGGCTATGGTTTCAACAAATCGCACGCCGCGGCCTATGCGCTGGTGGCATATCAAACGGCCTATCTCAAGGCGCACCATACCGCGGCATTCATGGCTGCGACGCTGTCGGGCGATCTGGACAATACCGAAAAAGTGCGCACCTTCTACGTCGATACGCTGCAACAGAATATCCGCGTGTTGCCACCCGACGTGAACAGCTCCGGTTATGTGTTTTCCCCGGTGGATGAACAGACTATTGCCTATGGCCTGGGAGCGATCAAGGGCACCGGAGAAGCGGCCATTGCCAGCATCGTCAAGGCGCGCGAGCACGGCCCGTTCAAGGACCTGTTCGATTTCTGCCGGCGGGTGGACAAGCGCATCGTCAACCGGCGCACTGTCGAAGCCCTGATCAAGGCAGGCGCGTTCGACAGCCTCAACGATCATCGCGCCAGTCTGATGGCCAGCGTGGATGCTGCTTTGGCGAGTGCCGACCAGCAGGCGCGCGCGGCGAACCAGAACAGCCTGTTCGGGCATGAGGAGGCGGATGTTGCGCTGATCGTGAAGTATGCCGATGTGGCGCGCTGGCGCTTGCGCGAACAGCTTGCGCATGAAAAATCCAGCCTGGGATTTTATCTTGGCGGGCATCCATATCAGGAATATGCCGATGAATTGGCCAACTTCATCAAGATGAAACTGAGCGACCTGACAGCGCAATTCGTCGGCCAGACGAATGGCTCCGCAGCTGGCGCCGGCTACACTTCCCGGCGCGGCGTGCCGGTGGTGCTGGCCGGCATCGTGGCGGGTTTGCGCATCCAGCAGACACGGCGCGGACGCATGGCGATCGTCACGCTGGATGACGGCAGCGCGCAAGTGGAGCTGACGGTATTCAATGAAATCTATGAGGCCAGCCGCCCATGGATACGCGAGGATGAATTGCTGGTGGTGCGCGGTACAGCCAAGCTGGATGAGTATTCCGGCAATGTGCGGGTGAGCGGCGAGGAGCTGTTCGATTTCGCTTCGGCACGTTCCCACTTCGCGCAACAGCTGGCCTTGCGCTGCAATGGCAACGCGAGCATCGCGCAACTCAAAAAATTATTCACACCGTATCGCGATGGCAAATGCCCGGTGCAGATACACTACCGCAACGATAATGCCAGTTGCCAGCTGCGTCTGGGCGAGGCTTGGCAAGTGACGCTGCATGATGACCTGCTGCGCGACCTGCGTGACTTGCTGCAGGAGGAAAACGTGAAGGTGATTTACGGCTGAAATTTATGCTCGGTGTTGAAACAGGTGGAATGACTTTAGGCGCTTGGCCGGTTTCGACCAAGCGACCCGTCAAAACGCGAGATCAATAACTCCAATCCTCATGCCTGACCGGCAGCCTGTTCAACTGATCCTTATAGAACTTCCACTTCGGCATGAACTGCTCCATCAAGACAATGAAACGTTGATTGTGCGTCGGTTCAAGCAAGTGAGCCAACTCATGCACGACGATGTATTCAAGACACTCCGGCGGTTTCTTGGCCAAATCGGTATTGAGGCGGATATTCCCGGAGTCATGGCTACAACTCCCCCATTTCGTTCTCATCTTCTGTACAAAGCATCGGCCGACCTTCACACCCATCAGCGATTCCCATTTCGAGAGCAATGCCGGAACGACTTCTTTGAGTTGTTCGCGGTACCATGCTTCCAGTATTTCATGTTTTTTCTCCTGGCTGGTTGCGGGGCGTATGCGCAGGATCATCTTGTTGTGCTTTAACTCAACTTCCGGCGCAGCGTCCTGCTCTTCTATTTTTAGAAGGTAGCGCTTCCCCCAAAGATAATGGCTTTCGCGATCCAGGTATTCGCGCGGTGTTTCACGTTCTTGCGCTCGCAGCTTTTTCTGCTGGCTCTTAATCCAGCCGAGCTTGGTGATAGCGAACACGCGGATGGTGTCAATGTCCATTCGCAACGGCGCGGAGATGCGCACTCTGCCAGCCGGTGGATAAACACTCAGGTGAATATTCTTGATGTCCTTCTTCACCACATCAACTGCGATCTCACCGAGATTGAACTGTGTGACCATCAGTATTCCTTCTGCTGACGGATGATGAGGAAGATGCGTTCAACATCATCCACATTTTTCAAAATTGCGAGCAAGGCTGCCTTGATGACATTCTCTTTTGGTTGCACTCCACGCCAGTCATTCGGTCTAACGTGCTTAACCGTTTCATCGATGCTGATCGCCAGCTCAAGCGCTCCATCCTTCGCGGTAGTTTCATACGATGCGGACGGTTCCGCTACTCGGAACGTGCCACCGGAAGACAGTCGCTGCATGAGAATGTTATAGAGCGCACGGCGTCCGGGTGTATTCAGTTGCACCGGCGTATCCTCGGCCTGACCCGCTTCCACCCTTTTCACCAGTTCGGCGATCCGATTCAGGTATGCCTCATACTCGATCGCCTTCGCTTTACGTGCGGCGATGATCTCGTCCAGCAGTGTCGACATTTTGTCGTAAAACGCCGGGTCGTTCAGATGTTCCTTGATGATCTTTTTGCGGACGTTGTTCTCGATGCTTTCGGCAATCGCATCCTTGTTGCCCTTCAGCCCGCCAAGCCGGCTGTTGATCGCATTTGCGATGCCGGTCTTCACGATCAGCTCCAGCAGCGGCATGTCGTCGAACGGCGAAATCTTTCTTGGCTCATCTGCTTCGATGTAGGTGTCGATCAGGTGCCGCATGTCCGCCTCGTAGGCTTTCAGGTCGAGGCTTTCGCCGCTGGCATTGCGGATGATCTCGCGCAGCTTGAGGTAGCGATCCAGCGCTTGGTTGATGCGCTGAATCTCTGCGGCGTTGTAACCCGCTCTCCCCAGCTCATCCGCAATGTTGGCGTAAGCGCGCACCAGCGCAACCGTCCCCTTGTAGAGCGCAACTCGCTGCGGCTCATGCTCCGTTAAATCCTCCGCAATCTCGGTATTGCCGCAGAAATAATGGATGTGCTCCAGTTCGCTTTGCGGCGGCTTTACCGGCTCGCACAGCATCTCAACGGTATTCAGCGCGTTATCCAGCCGCTCGCGGCCCTTGGTCAAACGCTCTTGCAGCAGAATTTCGGGATCGGCACCGCCCGCGCTGTGATCCAGTTCGGATGTATAAACTTGCAGAGCGCCGGTGCCTTTCTCGTTGACCAGATTCTTGAACAAATCCTTGTAGTCCACGATGTAGCCGAAATCCTTGTCGTCGCCATCCAGCCGGTTGGTGCGGCAGATCGCCTGGAACAAGCCGTGATCCTGCATTGACTTGTCGATGTAGAGATAAGTGCAGCTCGGCGCATCAAAGCCCGTGAGCAACTTGTCCACCACCACCAGCAACTTCATGTTGGCGGGCTGCTCCTTGAACATCTTCTTGGCGTAGTCCTCGTAAGCCTCGGTATTCGGCATGCCCCTGTCTTTGAGCAGCGCGGTGTAGGTGTTGTAGATGTATAGCTTGTCCGTCTCGGTATTCGCGCCGGTATCTTCCAGCGTGGCATCTCTCGTCTGAGGGTTGTACGAAGTCACCACCGCGCACTTGCCCTTGAACACCGTCTTCTGGAACAGCTCGAAATACTTGCACGCCTCATAGATGCTGGAGGCAATCAGGATCGCGTTGCCGCGCTCGTTGCTCAGCCGCGGCTTCACGCTGAAATCGAAAATGATGTCTTCCACCACCCGCTCCATGCGCGACCTTGAACTCAGCACCTTTTGCATCGTGCCCCACTGCTCGCGCAACGCAGCCTTCTGCCAATCATTCAGCGCCCTTGTTTTGGCCTCGAACCACGCATCGATTTTGTCTTGTGAACCCAGATGTTGGTCGATGTCGCGCGCTTCATACACCAGGTCGAGCACCACCTCATCCTCCACCGCCTCGCTGAACTTGTAAGTGTGGATGTAACCGCCGAACACTTCTTGGCTGGTCTTCTTATCCTTCTTCAACAACGGCGTGCCGGTGAAGCCGATGAACACCGCATTCGGCATCAGCGCCTTCATCGTGCGGTGCAGCTTGCCGCTCTGGGTGCGGTGGCATTCGTCCACGAACACAAAAATCTCGCCCACCGTCGGGCTGGGCTGGGCTTTCAGTTCTTCGATGAACTGCTCGAAGTCTTCCACGTTCTTCTTGCCGAACTTGTGCACCAGTGAACACAGCAGGCGCGGCGTGGCTTGACTAAGCTTCGCCATCAAATCGCGCCCGCTGCTGGCACGGGTCATCGGATGGCTGGCGGCAAGGAAGACGCCTTCGATTTGCTTATCCAGCTCGTCGCGGTCGGTCACGATCACCACGCGGGCATCCGGCTTGTTCTCCAGTATCCACTTCGCCAGCAACACCATCACGATGCTCTTGCCGCTGCCCTGCGTGTGCCAGATGATGCCGCCCTCGCGTCTATGCACAAAATCCTGCGCCGCCTTGATGCCGAAATACTGGTGCACGCGCGGCAGCTTCTTTATGCCGCCATCGAACAGCACGAAGTCGTGCATCAGCTCTATCAGCCGCTGCTTGTTGCACATCTTGAGCAGGTATTTATCCAGCTTGAAGCGGCTGTTGTCCGCTTCATCTTCTTTCCATTTCAGGAAATATTTTTCCTCGGTCTTGATCGTGCCGAATTGCAGCCCTTCAGAATCATTGCCCGCGAAAATGAACTGCACCGTGCTGAAAAACCATTCGTTGAATTCCGGCTGCTGGTTGGAAATATTCTGGCGTATGCCGTCGCCTATCGAGATGCGGCTGTTTTTCAGCTCCAGCACCCCCACCGCGATGCCGTTCACATACAGCACCAGATCAGGCCGCCGCTCGTGGTTGCCGTGCAGCGTGACTTCCTCCGCAATCGCGAAATCGTTCTGCGCCGCGTCGTCCCAATTGATGAGCTTAACGTCCTTATTCTTCTCGCCCGCTTCCGCCTGCACCTGCACGCCGTAGCGCAACAGGCTATACACCGCCTTGTTATTTTCGTAGAGACTGCGGTTGGGATTGTTGGCGTCGGTGCGCAAACGGTCGAGCGCACGGCTGATCTGCGCCGCGCTGTAGCCGCATTTGGCGAGATAGGCCGTGAGCAATGCCGCTTCGACATTACTGTTCGCGCGATCAGACCAGTCGCCGAGATAGTCGTAACCGAGTTCGTCGCGGAACAAGGCGATCACGCGGTTCTGTGTTGCACGTTCTGCCTGGCCGATCACACTCATCCCGATGCCCCCTATGAATGACAACTACTCAAGCCGCCCCGTCGCCCGCTTCACCATGTTCCCGACCTCCGGTGTCAGATTGATCGGCAACAGCTTCGTCCCCGGATGGGCCTGCTTGAAAACGCGAAACACCTCATCGGCAAACGCCTGCCCGATCTCTTCCACTCCGGCGAAGTCGAGCACAACCGTCTGGAACCGTTCAAATCGCAGGGTGAGGCGCTTGGCCTGCGAGCGCGAAACCAGCTTCTCTCCTTCATGCTGCGCAAGCTTCACCGGCACGATGGTCCTGGAGAAAGTGTATTCCTCCGGCGCGGCGAACTGGTCGAACACCTCTTTCAGGTTGCGCGTGCTGTCGTTGGCCAGGCGCATCAACACCACCGTGCCGGGCGCATCGGCGGCGCGCTCCAGCAACACATCGGTGCCCCAGTCGTCATGCACGAAATGCAGCTTGCCGGAGCGGATGTCGTAAGCATCCATCACCTTCGACGAAAAGAAAATCCCCTCGCCCGTGTGGTTCACCGGATCGGTGGTCAGCTTGCCCTTGGCCAGCTCCAGGATCGCCTCGCGCGGATCGTACAGATTCATCGCGCGCTGAATCTTCAGGAAAATGCCCTCGCCCTCGTCGGCG
>DHIV01000079.1:0-7442 GCA_002403995.1 Gallionella sp. UBA4737
ATCCGGATCGCTGGGTGCATGTACCGGAAACAGGAAGGCGTCAGGCCGATTACATTTCATCGTCACCACGTCAGAAGGGATGCTGATGTAAACCGGCTGCTGGTAATAGAGGCACGTCGACAATACCCGGTCGATCTCGCCCGGCGCAGTTGCCCCCGAAGAAAGCTGGGTAGAGGCAGCGGTAATCTTCTCGTACATCCTCAGTGGAATCTGGTAATCGCCCAAGGTGTGGTGCAACAGAGGGCGAGTGAGGAAATTGATCGTCGCGGGCGAGCCGGTTATCACCACCACCGGCACTCTTTCTGCGTATGCTCCGGCCACACCATTGATGGCGCTAAGCTCGCCAACGCCGAAGGTGGTGGCAAAAGCACCTACACCCCGGATGCGCGCGTAACCGTCAGCGGCGTAGGCAGCATTGAGTTCGTTGCAGGTGCCGACGTATTTCACTTCGCTGTTCAGCACCTGATTGAAGAAGCCGAGGACAAAGTCACCCGGCACGCCGAACAGATGATCCACCCCGATCTGTTTCAGCCGGATCAGCAGATATTCGGCGACGGTGATTTCAGCGCTTATCATTGGACGCCATTCCCATCCAGATTCATGTTTTGGCTCATTGTTAAGACACCTTGAGATAACAGCGCCCTATAGTAGGTAGCATTGCAAGCCGGCTCTGTTCGGCTGCGCACTAATGCGCGGGGAATGAGTCCTCTGGCGATTACACAATCTACTGCGGAAATGGCAAAGTGGATGCGCTCAATACACAAGCGATTTTGGCGACCAGAGTGGCTCATCGGCAGGGATTATTCAAAACGCTGCCGGTGAAAGTGCGCATTGTTGCACTTCGGGCAGGAAGGTATACGTGCGGGTTTATGGAACTGCATTTTTTCGCCGCACTGATCGCAAACCAGCGTCCCCAGACCGACGAGTTCGCCGCTGTGATATCCGGCGTCTTGTGCCTGCCAAGATAATTGATTCAGCTCTATCGTGGTCTGATCTGCGGCTTCGGCAAAGTACTCCCAGAATTCACGCTTGATCAATGCTGCGTCAAAACCCAGCCATCCCTCCAGTTTCTTTCCGGTCTTGTCCAGATACTGCGCGGCATCAACCAGATCCCGCTTCATATAGGCTTCAGGCTTGATGGCTTCATCGTCGCTAAACTTGTGCAAAGCCACGGCGTGGCCGCGTACCACCGCCATGATCTGGTGCATAGTGACGCCGCTTTGTTTTGCTTTCTTCAGCGCATTTTCCAGCAACAATTCATAAGTCTCACCCAAAGCCTCGATGAGATCGCGTGGCGGTTGTAATTTTTTCACTTTAACGCCCCTTTCAATTAGTGATTCGTTCCGAGCACCTTGGGATGACCGGCATCGAGTTGTCACAGCAGGTCAATTTGCCGACTCCATTGCAGGCAGATATTCGCCGCGTTGCGCTGCGCCATTCAACCTGGCCCGTTTCAACAACGCCTGTTGTGCTGCGGCGACGTTTTCCGCCTTTCCCTGCCAGGCCTGCAACACCGGCTGTTGCAAGGCGCGTCCGTAGGAAAATGAGAGCAACCATGGTGCGCCGGGAAAACTGGCATTCATGGCGTTGAGGTTGGCCGTCGCTTCTTCAGGACTCAAGCCTCCGGAAAGAAAATTGATACTCGGCACCACTGCCGGTACGGTGCGCCGGAACACCTGCAAGGTTGCCGCCGCGATCTCTGCGGCACTGGCTCTGACCGGATGATCCTTGCCCGGCAGCACCATGTTGGGTTTGAGTATCATGTGTTCCAGCACGACATGGTGGCGGTGCAACGCATAAAAAATTCCCTTATGCACCGCTTCGGTTACCTCGGCGCAGCGCGCCAGACTGTGCCCGCCGTCAATCAGCACTTCCGGCTCGACGATGGGCACGATGCCTTGCTCCTGGCATACCGCCGCATAACGCGCCAGCATTTCGGCGTTGGCCGCGATACCCAGCGCCGTGGGATAGTGTTCGCCAATTTGGTAAACCTCACGCCACTTGGCGAAACGCGCGCCCTGGCTTTTATATTGAATCAAGCGATCCGCCAAACCGTCCAAGCCATAGGTAATGAGATCGAAGGGGGACAGCGCCAACGGCCCTTTCCCTTTATCCACTTTGACGCCGGGGATTATGCCGCGCTGCGCCAGCACCTCGGGCAGCGGCGTACCATCGCCATCGGCCTGGGCAAGCGTGTCCTCGAATTCGATCACGCCGCTGATGTAGTGTTCAATGCCGGGTGCGGTAAACAGCAGGGCGCGGTAAGCGCGGCAGTTCTCCGCTGTAGCTTCCACACCGATAGCGGCAAAGCGTTTGGCAATCGTGGGTTGGCTTTCGTCTGCGGCGAGGATGCCCTTGCCGCGTTGCACCATCTGCTCAATGGTGGCTTGAAGTTCATTTGCAACAGTCATGTCCATCTCCTATTCGGTATGCGGTATTCGCACCCACACATGCAGCGTCATCCGGATTCCAGTGCGTTGATCCGTGTGCGCAGTGCTTCAATTTCATCCAGCAATTGCAGCACCAGCGCAACTCAACGTAAGATTTTCAATGCTACGACATGAACACTTTGTTGTATGTTTGCTGGCGCACAGAGCGCAAGTTTTGCGAAGCAGCTAATGCACGGTAGTCGATGTTTGCAGCATGAAGGCTCCATTTGGAATTTATGATGCGCGCGCCCAACAGTCTCAGTTAGGATTTCCCTCGTTACGCCACTCTTCCTTGGCTTCGCTTACTGTCTGCTGATGAAGCACTGGCGACGTGCAGTCTTTGTCCGTCGACGCGCCCAAAGCATCGCTGACTATTGCTTGTGCTTCCTCCAAAATGCGGCGCAGATGATCCTCTCCACGAAAACTCTCGGCATAAATCTTGTAGATGTCTTCGGTACCGGACGGACGAGCCGCGAACCACCCGCTTTCGGCTATAACCTTCAAGCCGCCGATGGGCGCATCGTTACCCGGCGCACGGGTAAGAATGCTCTGGATCTTTTCGCCCGCCAGTTGAGTGGACTTTATCTGCTGTGGTGAGAGCTTCGCCAACAGTTGTTTTTGCTCCGGAGTCGCCGGTGCCTCGACACGATCGTAAACAGGTTCGCCGAACTCGCGCGCAAGATCACGGTAGATTTCGCCGGGATCGCGGCCCATGCGCGCGGTGATCTCCGCCGACAGCAAAGCCGGAACGATGCCGTCTTTGTCCGTAGTCCAGACGCTGCCATCCAGACGTGCAAAAGACGCGCCCGCACTTTCTTCGCCGCCAAAGGCCAGCGAGCCGTCGAGCAAGCCATCCACAAACCACTTGAAACCGACCGGCACCTCATAGAGCTTGCGGCCGAGCTTCGCCGTGACGCGATCGATCATCTGGCTGCTGACCACCGTCTTGCCTACCGCCGCATCCTTGCGCCATTTAGGGCGATGCTGAAAGAGATAGAAAATGGCGGCAGCAAGGTAGTGATTGGGCGGCAGCAAGCCCGCATTTTTGGTGACGATCCCGTGCCGGTCATGGTCGGTATCGCAGGCAAAGGCGATGTCGTAGCGATCCTTGAGGCCAATCAGGCTCTGCATGGCGTAGGACGAGGACGGATCCATGCGTATCTGGCCGTCCCAATCGACCGTCATGAAGCGGAAGGTCGGATCGACGGCTTCGTTCACCACCGCGAGATTCAAACCATAGCGCTCGGCAATCGGCTGCCAATAGTGGACGCCGGCACCGCCAAGCGGATCCACGCCCATGCGGATATTCGCGCCGCGAATCGCGTCCATGTCGATGACATTACCGAGATCACTCACGTAAGTATTGAGATAGTCGTGTTTGTGCGTGGTGGTCGCGTGCAGCGCTTTTTGGAAAGAAATTCTTTGCACACCCTTCAGGCCGCTTTTCAGAAACGCATTGGCCTGGGCTTCGATCCAACCGGTGACATCTTTGTCTGCCGGCCCGCCGTTGGGCGGGTTGTACTTGAAACCGCCGTTGTCGGGCGGATTGTGAGAGGGCGTGATGACAATACCGTCGGCAAGGCCCGTCTTGCGTCCGTGGTTGTAGGCAAGGATCGCGTGCGAAATCACCGGCGTGGGCGTGTATTCGTCCTTGTCCGCGATCATGACGTCCACGCCGTTGGCCGCGAGCACTTCGAGCGCGCTGGCACACGCCGGTTCCGAAAGCGCGTGCGTGTCAATGCCGAGAAACAGCGGACCGCTTATACCCTGACGCTTGCGGTAGTCACAAATCGCCTGAGTGATGGCCAGCACATGCCATTCGTTGAAGCTGGTTTCGAACGCGGATCCACGATGACCTGAGGTGCCAAACGCGACTCTTTGCGCGGGTATCTCAGCATCCGGCAGATTGCTGTAGTAGGCCGTGATGAGTCTCGGTACATTGACCAGCATTGCTGGTGTGGCCGGCTTGCCTGCCATGGGGCTTGTTTTCATGTTTACTTTATTTACTCTGTTCGTTCGGTTCCAGCATAAGCGCGCAAATCGTCAGCAAGATCACATCGCCATTTATGAAATTTTCTAAATTAGTATCTTTCAATCACTGGAAAAATTATCCCTTCCACGCAAAATGTTTTACGCCAGGAAAAGAACATTCGATACAATTGCAGGGTATGCCGGTTCTTTGAGCTGAAAGGTTCGGCATTCCGGATTTACCATTCTTGCGGCAATTGGTATTTTCCCGGCAGCAAACTGATGATTTCCCTTTGCACCAGAATGTTATGCTCTTCATAGAGCGGGTTGCCGCTTAAAAGCAGTACTTCGCCAAAATTCTCCATAACCTTTTCGCCCTGCCACACCCAGTCGACGGGCAAGCAGATCCCAAGATCGTTTTCGGTTGGGTAGTCTGACAGCACAACACCAATTGCCTTGATATGCAGACTGGATAGTGGTGCGCAGTGTTTGATGAAAACGATATCTTCATTCTTGATGGGCGAAACGGTACTGTGCAAGTCCGGTTTGCCATCCGGTGAACGCGGGAGGCATACAATTTTCTTTTCGAGAAAACCTTGCGCATTGTGTTCTTCAATTCCAAAAAATGCAGTCATCGTTTCCTCCATTTTTTCGATTATCAATCATCACCATGGAATCATGGTCAAAGCAATTTCAGCGAGTCGAAAATCTGTCCGAATGAGAACCATGAATTATCCGCCAAGAGTCTGGTCCTGATTTTTAAACCAGGCGAGTGCATGTTCAAAATGTTGCGGCTCAAAATCCGGCCAATATTCATCCCTTACATAGAAATCCGCATAAACGGACTGTACCGGGAGAAAACCGCTCAATCGGCGCCCTCCTCCCCAGCGTACAATCAAATCCAGGCGTGAAATTTCATCTGAGCGCAAGCCACCGTTTTTAAGGCCGGCCAGATCCCATTCCCAGCCGTAATTGACGAGTAGATTCACCTTGATTCCGACACCCTGGCGCTGCCGGAATTCTTTTAACGGCTGGGGGAATTGCATCGATGTCTCATCGCCGACAACAAGCAAAGCCGCTCCACGGCGTGCAATTTCGAAAGCGAATGCAACGGTGGCCTCGCTGAATGCCTGTTTCTGAATGGAAGGTCGCTTGGTGTTATCCTGGGTGAAACAGTAAATGGAAGTTTCTTCAATCCCGTATTCTTTGCATTTTTCGTACAGCAACAATCCCGGGTCAATTCCAAAAGCATATCCGTCCTCTTTGGGCAGGTTATGATTCACGGCCCAGCGACGATTTCCATCGGGAATAAAACCGACGTGGCGCGGAATATTATTTTTTGCCAAGCTCATAACCGGGAATTCAAGCGAAGTTCTTTGCCGCAAAATCCCAGTTCGCCAGATGATTGATGAAGTTCTCAACGAACTTGGCGCGCAGGTTGCGGTAATCGATGTAATAAGCATGTTCCCACACGTCCACACACAACAGCGCCTTGCCGCCCGTGGTCAGAGGCGTACCGGCCGCGCCCATGTTGACGATATCCACCGAACCATCGGCCTTCTTCACCAGCCAGGTCCAGCCGGAACCGAAGTTATCCACGGCGGAAGTCTGGAAAGCCTTCTTGAATTCGTCGTGGCTGCCCCATTTCTTGTTGATCGCATCGGCAAGTTTGCCGGAAGGAGCGCCGCCGCCGTTCGGCTTCATGCAGTTCCAGAAAAAGGTGTGGTTCCACACTTGCGCGGCGTTGTTGTAAATACCATCGGAAGATTTCCTGATGATGTCTTCCAGCGCAGCGCTCTCGAATTCAGTGCCCTTGATCAGCTTGTTAAGCTTGGTCACGTAGGCCTGATGATGCTTGCCGTAGTGGTACTCGAATGTTTCCTTTGAAATGTGGGGTTGCAGCGCGTCCATCGCATAAGGCAGTGGGGGTAAGGTATGTTCCATATTTTTTCTCCATGGTAAAAATTTAAAGGGGTCGTGAATTGCAGCCAAACCTGCAGCGGCAAATATAATTGCTATAAATATTGTCCCCTGCACGCAAAATGTTGTATGTACGCTGGCGTACGTAATGCGGAAAACGTGATCGCCAGCCAACTATGTGTCAACATAACCAGGGCAGCAGCCAGGTGGTCGAAAGCGTGACGCACAGTCCGAGTACCATCACCGGGTATCATCATCAGCCCGGCCCATTCAAACAGTCATTGGAACAATCATGGCCTCTCACCATTATCTGCATACCGGCCAACGCACCTGCCATGCCGATGATGGACACGAGGTTCCGTGCGCAGGTTCCGGCCAGGACGCATCGTTTGCCGTCGGTACACCCTGGCCGGAACCGCGATTCGATTTGCGCGACGACGAGGTCATCGATAATCTGACGGGTCTGATCTGATGTCGTGATGCCAGCCTCGCGGAATTCCCCTTCACTTGGCAGGAATCACTGGATTTCGTCGCAAACATGAACCGTGAACAGCGTTTCGGCCAGCGTGATTGGCGTATGCCCAATCGCCGCGAATTGCGCAGTTTGCTCAGTCTGCAAAACAAATTACCCGCCCTGCCCGAGCGACATCCATTCAGCAATGTGTTCAACGGCTGGTACTGGACCGCGACGACGGCGGCCATCAGCCCGGCACACGCCTGGTATGTGGCGCTCGATGGCGCGCGCATGTTTTACGGCGGCAAAGACCAATCCTACATGCTGTGGCCGGTGCGCGGCGTGGGACTTGACGTGATTCCGCGTACCGGCCAATCGCTGTGCTACGACGCTGCAGGGAAAGTCATTGCATGCACCGGCTCCGGTCAGGACGGTGAATTCCGTTACGGCGCCCCGTGGCCTGAACCACGCTTCGAAATCCTTCATGCCGGCGTGCTGGATCGTCTCACCCGCCTGCTCTGGCGCCGCAGCGCGAACCTCACACCACAACCGGTGGTCTGGCGCGAAGCATTGGCAGCGGTGGCCGGACTAAACCGGGAAGGCGCAGACTTTATCTGGCGTCTGCCAACAATAAACGAACTGGAGGCGCTGGTGGATTGCGCCGCCCACAG
>DHIV01000079.1:7559-11114 GCA_002403995.1 Gallionella sp. UBA4737
GTTCGCACAATTTTCGGTATGGGCCGTGGCAACTGTCGATTGAATTTATTTCTTAACGAGAATGGCACCCTGCACACAGGATGTTATATGTGCGGTAGCAAACGTGAAGCGGAAAACACGCATGGTGCGCACCCAAGGAATTCAAACACTCACTGTATTTGCAATCCCACCGCCGAAAATGGCATAAGAAAACCACTGGCAGTCCGATGATTTTTGAATGTCTGCTTCAAAAACGAAAGCTTGGCATCCACTCTATGAGCGCTATCGCGAAAAGGGTCTGTCCAGTACTGCGGTTCTCGTTATCCTGGCCCGGCGCATCGCCCGAACCGCCTGGTCGATGTATACATACAAAACAGAATTCGATCCTGCGCTCCTCACAAAAGGATTGGCTTGAACCATAGAATCTTCCTAGTTTTTCAAACAGTCACTTTCGACACATAGCGGTCGTTGAATCTACTAATTTCCCGCTTCATTTAGGCACTTTGATAACATCAAACGACTTCGAATCACCAAATTCTAACGGTGTATGTGTGCCATTCCCGCTTGACCGCTGGGTTAGCCATTTTTGTAGTTCGGTAGCAGTGACCCTAGTGTACTTATATTCACTAGTCTTCTCTATTATTTTCTCTGGATATGGATAAAGATACCAAGCCCTCACAAAATATTGTTGCGCCTCTTTTTTCTTGTTGCCGTCTTGAAGCAATAGCGCCCACTTTGTATATAAAGCACAGGCTAATGTAAATCGTCCCATTCCGTAGTCCATTATGCTGATGGCTTTTTGACCCTTCGCAATTGCGCCATCAACATCGCCATAAGAAAAAAGAAGAAAGCTTGAATAGTTCCCCCAAATCCAGGCATCATCAGGTGCATAAGCGATCTCGTTTTTGAATCCATCGTTTGCTTTGTCATACTGCTTCATCTGTCTATACGCTGTCGTGACACCACTTAACGCACTGGAGTAGGCTTTTTTGTTTGTCGTATCTGTTTCAACGATGTGCCGGTATCGCTTCAAGGCCTCTTCATACTGTTCTTGTTCTATAAGGAGGGCTCCCCAATTCACTTGTAACCACGGACTATTTGTCCCTATCTTTTCTGCTTTGGCCAGCGCATTTTGTGCATCGTTATACCTTTTCATGTTTGTATACAAATGGCCAAGTAAGACATATGAATCTGCGTAATTTGGTTCAATTTCAATTGATTTCAATATTGATGCTTCGGCAGGACTTAAACTGCCTTCTTTAAAATTATCATAGTTGATATACCCAGCCATGATATATAGTCGGCCGTATTCTCTATATGCTGGTGCGAAGTTACTGTCCCCTTGAATTACACTTCTAAGCAATGCATCAGCTTCGCTAAGTTTTTCTCCCTGACCCCGCCATGAATCTAAAATATTTCTTGCTCGTGAGAAATCGGCAAAAAGCTTTTGGTTCTTTTCTGAATATTTTTTGTCAATAGGGGAAACCCATTCTTCAGAATGCGCAGCTAAAGAAAAAAGAATAAGTAAAATTGCCAGAAGACTTTTCATTAGTACTCCCTGCTTGTGATTGGCTACCAGTTATTTATATGGTAGTTCCGTCCGGATATTCTTAGATGCTGTGGAAATACCCAATGTGATTCTAAGTTGAAGTACTGCTTGTATGGTTTGGGGTGGTGGTATCGGCTTTCTTCTGCAATAGTTAAGAAGCCGGGATGGAGGGGCCAGTGGCCGCATCTGCTCTCCTTGCCGAGAGACAGACTCCAATAGAATCCCCCCACCCACACCGCCCAGCGTCGATGAGGAATCTAGCGGCTTTGACCGCCGATTTGACCGCAAGCTAACGCAGGTGTGTCCACCCCAGCAACCCTTATCTTAACCATGGGAGAGACATCATGCAAACCCCAACCAACGTACTCGACATCGGCGCCGATGTCGCCAAGGACGAGATCGTGGCGGCCTGTTCGGAGGGAAGCTTTACAACGCGTAAACTTGCGAATCAGCGTACCGCGTTGCTGGCCTTTCTGAAGAGTCTACCGCCAGGCAGCCGCATCGGCATGGAATCCACCGGCAGCTATCACGAATTGTTTGCGAGCCTTGCCCACCAGCTCGGCTTCATCGTTTTTGTGCTCAATCCGAAGGACGTCCGCCATTATGCCAAAGGCGTCGGGAAGCGTGGCAAGACCGATCGTGTGGATGCAGAACTTCTCGCTCGAATGGTCGCGAAAGAACATGTCGATCTGCACGCCTGGGTACCGCCCACGCCGGAGCAACGCGAGATTGATCGATTGATCAAGCGCCGCGCCAAGCTCAGTTCCTTGCGTCAGGCAGTCGGCATGTCGCTCAAGGGTCTGGTTGGGTTTTCCACGGATCTCAAGACGTTGAGACAGCGCTTCGATCAGGTCATTGCCCGCATCGACCAGCGCATAAAAGAACTGGTCGAGGCAAACCCCGATCGCAAAGAACACGTTACGCACTTGCGCACGATCACCGGTTTCGGCCATGTCGTCAGCGCTGCAATGGTTAATTCACTTGAGCGTATGCCCTTGAAAAACGCAGATGCCTTCGTCGCATTTACCGGCCTGGATCCAAGACCGGATGACTCGGGACAACATCAAGGCAAACGGCGTCTGTCCAAACGCGGCCCATCCGAACTGCGACGATTACTCTATCTGGCAGCCTTGTCCGCCATCAAAACCAAGACCTGGAGGCCAATCTATGAGCATTATCGGGGGAAGGGATTATCCAGTACTGCGGCTATTGTCATTGTGGCCCGGCGCATCGCTCGAACCGCCTGGTCGATGTACACCTACAAAACCGAATTCGATCCTGGACGCCTCATGAAAAGCTTGACTTGAACCATAGAATCTATTGGCACGAAGCAGCCCTTCATGCTTAGCAATAGCTTACCCGAAAGCGGAACCTGGTGAGGTTCGGCTAACGACTGCGGTTTCAACCGGTCGATGCAACATACTAGAATCTGCGTAAGCAGAAGAAGGAGTGTTGCAAATGAATCGAAGACCACGGATATATTACACGGAAAGCCAGCGATCTCTGATGTGGGACCACTGGCAAAAAGGTGATTCTCTCCAGCAGATCGCACAGTTGTTTGATCGAAATCACCCATCAATAGAACGCATTTTGGCTGAGAGTGGCGGGATACGGCCCGCCCAGCGACGCCGTTCCAGATTGGCGCTGACTTTAGCGGAACGAGAGGAAATATCGCGTGCGGTGGTGGCAGGTCAGTCGATTCGTTCGATTGCAGCGAGCCTCGAGCGAGCACCCTCGACGATCAGTCGCGAGATCAAGCGGAACGGCGACCGTGAAACCTATCGTGCGAGTCAAGCCGATCAGGCGGCCTGGGATCGGGCACATCGCCCCAAGACGTGTAAACTGGTAGAGAACAGCGCATTGGCACATATCGTGGCAGGCAAGCTGCAAATGCGGTGGTCACCGGAGCAGATTGCCGGATGGCTGAAACACACTTACCCGGACGACGAGAACGATCAGGTGTCACACGAGACCATTTATCGCGGCCTCTACATCCAAGCCCGTGGGGCGCTGAAGAAAGAGCTGGT
>DHIV01000101.1:0-2091 GCA_002403995.1 Gallionella sp. UBA4737
CGGCAAGGACACCAAGGGCAAGCAACGCCTGGTGATCACCGACGTGGATGGCGTCGCGCACGAGTTCCTGATCCCCAAGGAAAAGCATGTGCTGGCACACGATGGCCAGGTGGTCAATCAGGGCGAAATGATCGTGGACGGCCCGGCCGACCCGCATGACATTCTGCGCTTGCTGGGTGTGGCGGCACTGGCTCGTTACATCACCGATGAAGTGCAGGAAGTTTATCGTCTGCAAGGCGTAAAGATCAGCGACAAGCACATCGAAGTGATCGTGCGCCAGATGCTGCGCCGCGTGCAGATCAAAGAGGTGGGTGATACCCATTTCATCACCGGCGAGCAAGTCGAGCGTGCCGATCTGCTGGCAGAGAACGAACGCGTGATTGCCGAAAACAAGAATCCGGCGACATTCGAGTATGTATTGCTCGGAATCACCAAGGCGTCGCTGTCAACCGACTCGTTCATCTCGGCGGCATCCTTCCAGGAAACCACGCGCGTGCTGACCGAAGCGGCGATCATGGGCAAGCGGGATGATCTGCGCGGCCTGAAAGAAAATGTCATCGTCGGCCGTTTGATCCCGGCCGGTACCGGATTGGCTTATCACGTCACGCGACGCAAACAGCGTCTGGGTATCGATATCGCCGAAGGGCGCGAGTTGCAAGAGGGGGATGAGGTCGGGTTGGGCGAATTGCTTGACACTTCCGGGGTTTCTCTCTAGAATTCGCAACCTTTTTTCCCGTCGCAGCGGATGCATTCAATGGTCTGGCTGCGACGATGTTTTTTATTCGATGATTTTCTGTTTGTTTTTAACGAAATTTTTATAGGTGTGTAGACAATGCCAACCATTAACCAATTGATCCGCAAGCCGCGTGTCGCGATCGTAGAAAAAAGCAAGGTGCCGGCCCTGGCGGGCTCTCCGCAAAAGCGCGGTGTGTGTACGCGTGTTTATACCACGACCCCGAAAAAGCCCAACTCGGCGCTGCGTAAGGTGGCCAAGGTGCGTTTGACCAATGGCTTCGAGGTGATCAGCTACATCGGTGGTGAGGGGCATAATTTGCAGGAGCACTCGGTGGTGCTGCTGCGCGGCGGGCGCGTAAAAGATCTGCCGGGTGTGCGTTATCACATGGTGCGAGGCAGTCTGGACACGGCCGGCGTGAAAGATCGCAAACAAGCCCGTTCCAAGTACGGTGCGAAGCGTGCCAAAAAAGCATAAAGTCAGGAGCAAGAGACAAGTAACAAGTAACTAAGGTACAAGTGGAAACCCGGTAAATGCCGTTCTCTTGAGTCTTGTACCTTGCACCTTGTCACTCACATTAGTAATTTAATTAACCCGATAACACGAGGTTTAAGATATGCCAAGACGTAGAGAAGTCCCCAAACGCGACATCCTGCCTGATCCGAAATTCGGCAATCAGGATTTGTCCAAGTTCGTAAACGTGCTGATGACTGCGGGCAAGAAGTCGGTCGCCGAGCGCATCCTGTACGGTGCCTTGGAACAGGTCGGCAAGAAGAGCGGCAAAGATGCGATCGAGGTGTTCAATCTGGCCCTGACCAATGCCAAGCCGCAAGTCGAAGTGAAAAGCCGTCGTGTCGGCGGTGCGAACTATCAGGTTCCGGTCGAAGTGCGCCCTTCACGCCGCATCGCTTTGGCGATGCGCTGGCTGCGCGAAGCTGCGCGCAAACGCGGTGAAAAATCCATGGGCATGCGTCTGGCTGGAGAACTGATCGATGCGTCCGAAGGCCGCGGTGGTGCGGTGAAGAAGCGTGAAGAAGTGCACCGTATGGCTGAGGCGAACAAGGCGTTCTCGCATTTCCGCTTTTAATTTGAGCTTGTGGCAAGCAGCTTGTAGCGAGTAGCAACCCCGGGTTGGCTACAAGCCACCGGCTACAGGCTACAAGCTTTGGTAATAATTTAATTAGGTATTTATCGTGGCACGTAAAACCCCCATTGAGCGTTATCGCAATATCGGTATCAGCGCGCATATCGACGCAGGCAAGACCACGACTACAGAGCGTGTGCTTTTTTACACCGGTGTGAGTCATAAGATCGGCGAAGTGCATGACGGCGCGGCCATCATGGACTGGATGGAGCAG
>DHIV01000101.1:2361-4572 GCA_002403995.1 Gallionella sp. UBA4737
GCGCGGCATCACCATCACTTCCGCTGCGACTACTTGCTTCTGGAAGGGAATGGACAAATCCCTCCCCGAGCATCGTATCAACATCATTGATACACCGGGCCACGTCGACTTCACTATCGAGGTGGAGCGTTCCATGCGTGTGCTTGACGGAGCCTGCATGGTGTATTGCGCCGTGGGCGGCGTGCAGCCGCAGTCTGAAACGGTGTGGCGCCAGGCCAACAAATACCGCGTGCCGCGTCTGGCGTTCGTGAACAAGATGGACCGCCAGGGCGCGAACTTCTTCAAGGTGTACGAGCAAATGCGCACCCGTTTGCGCGCCAACCCGGTCCCGATTCAAATCCCCATCGGAGCCGAAGAAAAATTCGATGGCGTGATCGACCTAATACGGATGAAGGCGATCTATTGGGATGAATCCACGCAGGGCATGAAATTCGAGCTGCGCGACATTCCGGCCGATCTGCTGGCGAAGGCCAAGGAATGGCGCGAAAAGATGGTGGAAAGCGCTGCCGAAGCCTCCGAGGAAATGATGAACAAGTACCTCGAAGAAGGTGAGCTGTCCGAAGCGGATATCAAGAAGGGCCTGCGTATCCGCACCATTGCGAGTGAAATCGTGCCTATGCTGTGTGGCTCGGCGTTCAAGAACAAAGGCGTGCAAGCCATGCTGGATGCGGTGATCGACTACTTGCCGGCACCGACTGATATTCCGCCGGTGAAGGGTGAGTTGGAAAATGAAACGATAGGTGAGCGCAAGGCGAGCGACGATGAGCCGTTCTCTGCGTTGGCGTTCAAAATTATGACCGACCCGTTCGTGGGCCAATTGATATTCTTCCGCGTCTATTCAGGCATGCTTAAATCGGGTGATACGATTTATAACCCGGTTAAAGGCAAGAAAGAGCGTATTGGCCGTATTTTGCTGATGCACGCCAACGAACGCGAAGAAATCAAGGAAGTATTTGCCGGTGATATCGCTGCGGCGGTGGGTCTGAAAGATGCGACTACGGGGGATACGCTGTGCGACCCGGCCAAGGTGATTACGCTGGAGCGTATGGTGTTTCCGGAGCCTGTGATCCATGTCGCAGTAGAACCGAAGACAAAGATGGATCAGGAAAAGATGGGTATGGCGCTGAATCGTTTGGCGCAGGAAGACCCATCTTTCCGCGTGCGCTCAGATGAGGAATCGGGGCAGACTATTATTTCCGGTATGGGCGAGTTGCATCTGGAAGTGCTGGTTGAGCGCATGAAGCGTGAGTTCGGCGTGGAAGCCAATGTGGGTGCGCCGCAAGTCGCTTATCGCGAAGCCATCCGCAAGCCGGTTGAAGTTGAAGGTAAATTCGTCAAGCAATCCGGTGGTCGCGGCCAGTACGGTCACGTGTGGTTGAAGATTGAGCCGAATGAAGCTGGCAAGGGCTTCGAATTTGTCGATGCGATCAAGGGTGGCTCCGTGCCGCGTGAATATATCCCTGCTGTCAGGAAGGGGCTGGAAGATACATTGCCGAGCGGCGTGCTGGCGGGCTTCCCGGTTGTGGATGTAAAGGTCACATTGTTCGATGGTTCCTACCACGATGTGGATTCCAACGAAAACGCCTTCAAGATGGCGGCTTCGATGGGCTTCAAAGACGGTATGCGCAAAGCCAGTCCGGTGCTGCTTGAGCCGATGATGTCGGTGGAGGTAGAGACACCGGAAGACTACACCGGCACGGTGATGGGGGATCTGTCCTCACGTCGCGGCATGGTGCAAGGGATGGAAGATATGGCGGGTGGCAGCAAGGTGGTCAAGGCTGAAGTGCCGCTGGCGGAAATGTTCGGTTATTCCACTGCGTTGCGTTCGGCAACACAAGGGCGCGCGACCTACACGATGGAATTCAAGCACTACACTGAAGCGCCCAAGAACGTCGCTGAAGCAGTGATGAACAGCAAAAAATAACACAGACTAGTCGGAGATAAATCATGGCAAAGAGCAAATTTGAACGCACGAAACCGCACGTCAACGTAGGCACGATCGGGCACGTGGACCATGGCAAGACCACGCTGACGGCGGCGATCACCACCGTGCTGGCCAAGAAATTCGGCGGCGAAGCCAAGGCCTACGACCAGATCGACGCGGCCCCGGAAGAAAAGGCACGCGGCATCACCATCAACACCGCACACGTCGAATACGAAACCGCCAACCGCCACTATGCGCACGTAGACTGCCCGGGCCATGCCGACTAC
>DHIV01000101.1:4856-5755 GCA_002403995.1 Gallionella sp. UBA4737
CAGATGGACGGCGCGATCCTGGTGGTGTCCGCCGCCGACGGCCCGATGCCGCAAACCCGCGAACACATCCTGCTGGCACGCCAGGTGGGCGTGCCCTACATCGTCGTATTCATGAACAAATGCGACATGGTCGACGACGAAGAACTGCTCGAACTGGTCGAGATGGAAGTGCGCGAACTGCTCACCAAATATGATTTTCCCGGCGACGACATCCCCATCATCAAAGGCTCCGCGCTGAAAGCGCTGCAGGGCGACCAGGGCGACCTGGGCGAACCGTCCATCTTCCGTCTGGCCGAAGCCCTCGACACCTATATACCGCAGCCCAAGCGCGCGCTGGATGGCGCCTTCCTGATGCCGGTCGAAGACGTGTTCTCCATCTCCGGGCGCGGCACCGTGGTGACCGGCCGTGTCGAACGCGGCATCGTCAAGGTTGGCGAAGAACTCGAGATCGTCGGCATCAAGCCCACCCTCAAGACCACCTGCACCGGCGTCGAAATGTTCCGCAAACTGCTCGACCAGGGCCAGGCGGGCGACAACGTCGGCGTACTGCTGCGCGGCACCAAGCGCGAAGAAGTCGAGCGCGGCCAGGTATTGGCCAAGCCGGGCAGCATCACCCCGCACACCAAGTTCACCGCCGAGATCTACGTGCTGGGCAAGGACGAAGGCGGGCGTCACACCCCGTTCTTCCAGGGCTACCGTCCGCAGTTCTACTTCCGCACCACCGACGTGACCGGGGCGGTCGAACTGCCGGCCGGCACCGAGATGGTGATGCCGGGCGACAACGTCAGCATCACGGTGAACCTGATCAACCCGATCGCGATGGAAGAGGGCCTGCGCTTTGCGATTCGCGAAGGCGGCCGTACTGTCGGCGCGGGTGTGGTTGCAAAGATTATTGAGTA
>DHIV01000040.1 GCA_002403995.1 Gallionella sp. UBA4737
CTACCGCCCGAATGTCGGCATTATCATCACGAACAGCAGGAACCAGGTACTTTGGGGCAAGCGGATAAGACAGCATGCATGGCAGTTTCCGCAAGGCGGTATCCAGCATGGCGAGACCCCGGAGCAGGCGATGTACCGCGAGTTGCACGAAGAGGTCGGCTTGATGCCGGAACATATAAAAATACTTGGACGCACCCGGGACTGGATGCGTTATGAGGTTCCGCAGAGTTGGAGCAAACGTGAAACACGCGGCGGTTATCGCGGACAAAAACAGATCTGGTTCTTGTTGCTTCTGGTTGGTCGTGATTGCGATGTCTGTTTGCGAGCCAGTTCGCACCCCGAGTTTGATGCGTGGCGCTGGAACGATTACTGGCTGGACATCAATGCCGTGATTGAATTCAAACGCGAAGTTTATACGCTGGCGCTTAATGAGCTGGCCGGTTACCTTCCGGTAGCAAAACATAACGCCGTACGCCTGCAGCATGCCACAGGTGATTCCCGATAAATTTCCAAGGAGTGCCGCATGATCAAGGAATATAACCCGCTGCAAATTTCCCCTTTGAAAACGGGCTCGACTTTTGTGCGCCCGGTCCAGATACTGCCGGGGCATGTCAAGCTGAGCGATTCCGCAATCAACGTGATGACCGATTTGAGCAAGGTTTCAGTGGTAAGCGTGCGCGCCAAGACTTTGATGGATAAAGCCAATGCCAAAATGATCCGGTATGGGGTGCGCCTGCTGCTGGTGCTGGACGACAACGATCAGGTAGCGGGCCTACTGACGGCAACCGATGTATTGGGTGAGAAGCCGATGCGCTTCCTGCAAAACATGGGGGGGACTCATGCCGATATCATGGTGCGTGACATCATGGCTACACAGCGCGAGCTGGAAGCGCTGAAAATCGAAGATGTGAAAAATGCGCAGGTCGGGCAAATCGTCGCCAGCCTGAAAAAGTCCCACCGGCAACATGCGCTGGTAGTGGCCGAAGGTGCGGACGGCAAGCAAGCCGTGTGCGGCCTTTTCTCTATCACCCAGATCGCCCGCCAGTTGGGTGCCCAGGTTCAGAGTTTTGAATTGGCGCGCACGTTCGCCGAGATCGAGGCCGTGATTGCGCGCGGATAATTAGATTTTCAGTGTTTTCCGGTGCTGCCGAAACCGCCGCTGCCGCGTTCGCTCAGCGGAAATTCTTCCACGATATTGAACTTCGCCTGCATCACCGGCACGATCACCAGTTGCGCCATACGTTCCATCGGCATCAGCGTGAAGGGAATCTGGCTGCGGTTCCATAGCGAAACGAAAATCTGCCCCTGATAATCCGAGTCGATCAGCCCGACCAGGTTGCCCAGCACGATGCCGTGTTTATGTCCCAAACCGGATCGCGGCAAGATCATCGCGGCATAGCCCGGATTGCTTAAATGGATCGCGATGCCGCTGGGGATGAGTTCGCTCTGTTTGGGCTGGATCACCATGTTGTGCTCGATGCAGGCGCGCAAATCTATCCCTGCCGAACCGGCAGTCGCATAGCCGGGCATGTTTTCATGCAAGCGATGGTCGAGAATTTTGACATCCACGGCAATGTGTTTCATTTCCTACTCCCCCTTAATGCGTTGTGCAATGCGCTGCAACAATAGTCTTGCCAGCGTGAGTTTGTCGGCGCGCGGCAGGGTTTGTCTGCCGCTGTCATCGAACAACACCAGTTCATTGTCGTCGCTGCCGATGGCCTGCTGCACCAGGTTGCCCACCAGCAACGGCAGTTTTTTCGCGCGGCGCTTTTGTTCGGCATATTCGGCGAGATTTTCGCTTTCGGCCGCAAAACCCACACAGAACGGCGGGTTAGGCAGATTGGCGACATAAGCCAGAATGTCCTGGTTGGGGACGAGTTCCAAAGTGAGATTGCCCGTGCTCTTCTTGATCTTTTGCGCGCTGGGTTGCGCGACACGGTAATCGGCCACCGCCGCCACGCCGATAAAAATATCGCAATTGCCTACGCGCTGCTTTACAGCCTCGAACATCTGTTCGGCACTCTGCACATCCACGCTTTGCACACCCTGTGGTTTGGTCAGCGCGGTCGGGCCGGAAATCAGAGTGACTTGCGCGCCCAGTTCCAGCGCGGCTTGTGCGATTGCATAGCCCATCTTGCCGGAGCTGCGATTGGTGATGCCGCGTACCGCGTCTATCGCTTCATAAGTCGGCCCGGCCGTGATCAGGATTGTTTTTCCGGACAATTGCTTGGGTTGAAAGAACGCCGCAATGTCGCGTGCCAACTGAGCCGCTTCCAGCATCCGCCCCATGCCTTCTTCCCCGCATGCCTGCACGCCGCTATCCGGACCAAGCACCTGCACTTCGTCGGCAACCAGTTGTGTGATGTTGCGTTGCGTCGCGGCATTCAGCCACATCTCGCGGTTCATCGCAGGCGCGATCAGCAACGGGCAATTGCGCGCCAGACACAAGGCGGAGAGCAGATCGTCCGCAAGTCCGTTTGCCAGCTTGGCGATGAAATCGGCGCTGGCGGGCGCGATCACGATCGCATCCGCAGCACGGCTCAGATTGATGTGCGCCATACTGTTCGGCACACTCGCATCCCATTGGTCGGTGTACACAGGTTTGTTGGATAAACCCTGCATCGTGGTCGGCGTGATGAAATGGCAAGCCGCCTCGGTCATGACGACTTGCACCTCAATGTTCTGTTTGATCAGCAACCGCAGCAACTCCGCCGCCTTGTAGGCTGCAATACCACCGGTGATGCCCAAGACTATGCGGTTTACAGGCACGATGCGTTTTGTCATTTCTTGCTCCATAATGCTGCGCATATTAACAAGAAACAGCCCGTCTGGGCGGGAAGGAACTTATGGCAATCACAGACTGGCCCGAAGGCGAACGACCGCGCGAGAAACTGTTAATTCGTGGCGCCGCATCGCTATCCGATGCAGAGTTGGCGGCGATATTTCTGCGCACCGGGGTGGCTGGTAAAAGCGCCGTGGATCTGGCGCGCGAGCTGCTTACCCGGTTCGGCAGCCTGACGCAAATATTCGCCGCCAGCGAGGCGGATTTCTGTGCAGTGCACGGCATGGGGCAGGCAAAGTTTGTGCAACTGCAAGCGGTGCTGGAAATGTCGCGGCGTGCGCTCAAAGAGGAGTTGCAGCGCGGCGATGCGCTCAATTCGCCGCGCGTGGTGCGCGATTATTTGCAGTTATTGCTGGGCGGACGGCATCAGGAAGTTTTTCTGGTGCTGTTTCTTGATACCCAGCATCGCGTGATCGCCTCGGAAGAGTTGTTCCACGGTACGCTCAGCCAGACCAGCGTGTATCCGCGCGAAGTGGTCAAGCGTGCCTTGGCACACAACGCGGCTGCGGTCATCCTGGCCCACAATCACCCCTCCGGAGTCGCCGAGCCCAGCCAGTCAGATCAGTTGTTGACCGATGCGCTCAAGCAGGCACTGAGTTTGGTGGATGTGCGGGTGCTGGATCACTTTGTGGTGGCGCTGGGGCAAACGCTATCGTTCGCGGAGAAGGGTTTGATTTAACTTTTCAATGCAAATTCGTATCGCCACTCATCCGGAAATTCAACCTCTCGTCGGTTAGATTTTGACTCTATTCGCTATAAACTGAATAATCCGCATCACTTGGCAAACTTGTCGAAAGATAAGGACGCAAAGTCACCGGCCTAAGGGAAACTATGGTAGCGGGACCTCGATACGGATGTTCGTCCGTGTGTGTATGTCCCGTCGTGCATGAACCATTCGTTCCTTGCCGCTATTGAAAAAGAGGCAGAGGAGCATGGTAGTGCGTTCAGATAATACTAGGCTTATTCTTCAGAGTGCACTGTTCATTGCATCGGTATCATTGACCGGATGTGGCGGCGGAGTTGAGACTCCGGCACTGTCTCCCGCTCCTGTATCCGCTCCGGCTCCCGTAATTACATCGATGGGGACGGATTTCTATTTGACGCTCCCGGACCATCTTTGCGTCAGTGATCCCTCCTCATGCAATAACATGCCCGTTACCAACTACCTGATTGTGGCTGCAGCTACCGCGACCACCGGGGGGGTGACATTTAACGGCGTGGCCACACCTTTTTCCGTTGCGGCAGGCGGTGAAACCGTAGTCACGCTGGATCCTGCCGTTGTGTTGACGGCGAACGAAACGGTCGAAGCCAAGGGTATCCATGTCACTGCACAATCACCCGTCTCTGTGCATGTGGTTTCTGAAAACGCAACTTCTGCTGACGGTTATTTGGCACTGCCGACACCCGGCCTCGGAACAAAGTACTACGTGATGTCTTACGCCAGTACCAGATACAGCGGTTCGGAATTCGCCGTGGTAGCCACCCAGAACACCACCACCGTCACCATTACTCCCACCGCTGCTGGCAAGACTAAAGCAGCCGGTACTGCGTTTACGGTTTTGCTGAACATCGGGGAAACCTACCAGTTGGCGAATCCGGCTAACGCGGATATGACGGGCACACTCGTGACATCGGACAAGCTGGTTGCAGTGTTCAGCGGCCATCGTTGCGCCGATGTGCCGTCAAACGTGGGTTATTGCGACTATCTCGTCGAACAGCTTACTGATGTGTCTCTCTGGGGCAAGACCTTCCACACGTCGCCGTTCAGTGGCCGCGCGCGCTATACGGTGCGTGTCATCGCTTCCCGGAACGGCACCACCTTCACCACGATGCCAGCCGGACTGATTGGCGGGACATTGAATGCCGGTCAATTCGCGGATGTCGTCTTGGCAGGAGCGGCTGAATTCGTGTCCAGCAGCCCTGTATTGGTGGCTCAATTCATGCACGGTTATGCGGATGATACGGCTGCGAAAGGAGACCCGAGCATGGTTCTGGTTACTCCAGCCGAAATGGGGATGACAGATGCGACTTTCGGCGTGCATGGTCTTGCCAGAACACCGGGAGCCTATATGAACGTCGTCACCGAAACTGCCGCGCTTGCAACCATGAAGCTTGACAATGTGGTGGTGGACTCAGCGCTGTTCACACCGTTAGGCGGTACCAGCATTTACTCGACAGGAACGATTCCGGTAGTCCCAGGCGCACATTCCTTGTTGGGGACCGTACCCTTTAGCGCACTTGTCTACGATTACGGGATTTCGTGGGACGCGGTTTCGTATGCCTATCCTGTGGCGACCAAACTTTCATTGCCGACTGCAACATCATCTTCTACAGGTTGCGAGACGGAGCTGCAAACGGAAGAACAGCACACCGAAGATCAGCATCTGGCTGATGCACTTGAACCATCAGGCCAAACCCAACTTGATCAGGGAACTGAAAATGACGACAACCATGAATGCGACTAATAGCAGGGTTCTATACGATAAAAGCCGGGTTGGCATAATGCTGACTTCGATGTTCTTTGGATTGGTGTCGGCAGCAAGCGGTGCATATGCGCAGGAAACCGGGCAGAAGTCGAGTCAGCGTGGCGCCGAACCGGTAGCACAGAAGCAGGCCGAAATCGCAGACTATGAGAAGCTGCTGAATGAAGCCGATGCACTGATTAAAAACGGCAAGCCTGCAGACGCCTACATCCTGTTGGAGCCGCTCGAGTTCAATCATTCCGGTGAACCGAGATTTGATTATTTGATCGGTATTGCCGCACTGGACAGCGGCATGCCTGACAAGGCGACGCTTGCCTTTGAGCGGGCGTTGGCGGTCAATCCGGATTTTGCCGCCGCGCGACTGGACATGGCGCGTGCCTATTATCAACTTGGCGATATGCTGCGTGCCAAGACCGAATTTGCAACGGTCTTGAAACAAAATCCTTCAGAAACGGCGCGTCTCACCATTCACAAGTATCTGGAAGCGATCGCTGAGCAGGAAGGCGGCAAGCTGACGCATCTCACCGGATATATCGAGGGCGCGATTGGGGATGATAGCAACGTCAATTTTTCTACCAGCCAGTCGCAGATATTTGTTGATTATTTTGCGGCGACTTATCCGCTCGATCCTAGCAGCGTAAGAGCATCAGACCATTACTATGGTGTGGCCGCAGGCGGCGAAGTCACTCGCAGGCTGAATACCAGCTTGAGCTTGTATGCCGGGGCGGATCTGCGGCAGCGCGGCTACCACACGCAAAAGAGTTTTGATTCGCTCGGCCTGGATGCGCGGGCCGGAGTGATGTTCGGCGCAAAAGCCGAGCGCTTGCGCATCGGCGTATTGGGCGGGAGGTACAACCTTGGTAACTCGCACAATAGCGATACCGCCGGTCTCAATGCGGAATGGAGCCATGTGTTCAGCCCCGGCAATCAATTGAAAGTATTTGGCCAGTATGCGCAGTATCGATATGCCGATGTGGTCATGCAGGTGAATGATTACGATCAGCAGGCTATGGGTGTTGGCTGGTTACACGTGCAGGCAGACGGGAAGTCATCGCTGTTTGGCAGTCTGTATCGCGGTTCGGAAAAAGATGTTTCAAACATTATCACGCTGGCCACCCCCAATGGCGGACGCGCCGATGGCGCCAAGCGGTTCAGCGGATTGCGCATTGGCGGCCAAGCGGTTTTCAGTGACAAAGCGACATTGTTCGTTAATGCGGGAGGGCAGGCCGGTGATTACAGCAAGGTCAATCCGTTGTTTCTGCGGCAACGCAACGATCGCCTGTATGACTTGACGGCTGGAGCGAATTGGCATTTGGACAAGCTTTGGACGTTGCGTCCACAGATAAACTATTCGAGGAACATCTCCAATATCGCCATCTATGGCTATGACAGGGCAGATGTTTCTTTGACTGTTCGCCGTGATTTCCGGTGAACTAATTAAAGCGAGGTGAAGATCATGAATACCGCCAACAATACCATTATTATTTTAAGTATCTTCCTGGTGGCTTGCCTGATGCTGGTGAGCCGGGGAGCACACGCCGGAATCGCCGGGCACGTCATGTTCGTGAATGGCAGCGTTCAGATCACCAACTCAGCAGCGCAGACTCGCATTCTGCAAAAGGGCGATGTGATTAACGAGAGCGATACCGTGATTACGGCGAAAAACTCCTCCGCGCAAATCAAGATGCGGGATGGCGGTTATATCGTCATACGCCCAGATTCCCAGCTCAAGTTCGATAGCTTCATATTCAGCGGTGAGGAAGATGGCAGCGAAAGAAGCTTTTTTTCATTGTTAAAAGGGGGGATCCGCGCCATTACCGGGTTAATCGGACAGAGGAACAAGAAAAGCTATCGTATTACCACTCCTGATTCAACCATTGGTATTCGCGGCACCGATCATGAAACCTATGTAGTCACTGCAGACAGCCCATTGGCGGCAGTGGCGCCGATCGGCACCTATAACAAGGTGAATCGGGGGGAGACCACGATTACTACAGAAAAGGGCATGATCTCTGTGTTGCCTAACCAGATGGGGTTTGCCGGCGCGGCCGATCAAATGCCGCAACTGCAACCGCTCAACCTCAACCTCTTTACTGTAGCGCCGCCTCCAACCCCGCAAGCCAAGGGCGACAAAAAAGCAGTGACTGTGCGTGAGGACGCGGTGGTGGATAATGCAATTCAAGAACAGGACGCCGTAGCGGAAAATCCGGTGCAGAAGAACCCTGTCCAGGCTCCAATCACCGGTCGCACCGGCGGGCCGAGCTCCCCCACGCTGGTATTTTGATGTTCCGGATCTGCGCGAGGCCTTCAGACAATCCGGATAAACCGATTTCATCGGCAGGCTGAATCTGCCTCGTTAGTTCCGCAGCTTTACTGATGCGATGATAATTACAGCAGTCGTTTTTTTCATCTGGAATTTCCTGTGTATTGATGCAGGCTCGCAAGCTGTCGCGGGGGATACCAGCTATTCTGCACATCAACTCTTTGTGTGTCATAGGCGTTCGCTATGCCATATTGGCGCATCAAGACCTCTTTCACATGACGGCAAGTGGGGCACAAACCATGTTTATTTTCAAAAAATGGCTTGGTTTGCCGGGAACCTATTGACATATCGACTTCTCTACACCGGGTGCATCGTATTTAACCGCGAATAAATAAAACAGTATGGGACGGAGGTTATGAGATTTTCAACATCGGCATATGGGGTGCTGTCTGCATTGGTGTTTGCGGCAAGCGGCGTGCATGCGCAGGAAACAGGACAGAATGAGCGCCAGCATGCTGAACCGGCAATTCAAAAACCAGTCGAGATCGATACCAGTGAAAAACCGTTGCGCGATGCCGAAGCTTTGATGAAAGCCGGCAAGCCCGCCGAAGCCTACAGGCTGCTGGAACCCCTTGAGTTCGACCGGGCTGGCGAGGTCCGTTTTGATTATCTGATCGGTATTGCCGCGCTGGACAGCGGCAAGCCGGATAAAGCGACACTCGCCTTCGAGCGGGTGCTGGCCGAAGACCCGGATTATGCCGGTGCGCGTCTGGATATGGCGCGTGCCTATTATCAACTGGGCGATATGAGTCGCGCAAAAACCGAATTTGAAACGGTGTTGGAGCAAAATCCTTCTGCCGCGGCGCGTGCCACCATCCAGAAGTATCTGGACGATATTGCAGGGCAGGAAACCGGGAAACAGACGCGCATCAGTGGCTATGTCGAGGGAACGGCTGGGCGTGATACTAATGTCAATAATGCATCCGAAATTCCCGATAATGTCATTACTCCAACACTCAATCCGAACAGCATGGAACTAGCCGACAATTATTATGGTATTGCTGCAGGTGGCGAAATCATTCACAGCCTGAATGCCAATTGGCGATTGTATGCGGGAGCGGATCTGAGTCAGCGCAATAACTTCAGACAAAAAAGTTTTGATACGCTTGGCCTGGATGAACGCGTTGGCGTGATCTATGGCACGGGAGCTAACCGTTACCGCGTGGGTATGCTGGGCGGACAGAATACTCTGGGCGGCGCAAGCTATCGCAACAACGCCGGCATCAATGCGGAATGGCGCCATGTGGTTGGCGCCAGCAATCAGCTGAATGTATTCGGCCAGTCTGTGCGATATCGCTATACCGATACTGCCTTGCAATTGAATGACATTAACCAGAAAGTTGCCGGTGTCGGCTGGCTGCATGTGCTGGGGGATGCAAGGTCAACGCTATCCGGCAGTTTGTATTATGGAACCGAGAATGATGTCGGGCCGATAACGTTGGCTAACCCCAACGGCGGACGAACCGATGGCGCCAAGCGTTTCGGCGGATTTCGCGCCAGTGGACAGACTGCTATCGGTGAACGCGCGAAACTGTTTGTCGTTGCAGGAATACAGCAAGGCAATTTCGGCAATGTCGACCCGTTAATTTCGGGCCGGCGCAACGACCGTCTGGATGATTTCACGCTGGGGGCGAACTGGTATCTGAATGATTTGTGGACAGTGCGCGCGCAACTGGCGCGTTTCAATAACATGTCGAATATAGACGCGTATGCCTATGATCGTACCGATTACTCTTTAACGATACGGCGAAATTTCAAATGACCAAACTTGAACTGGGAGCGACATGAAAAATCTGACCAAAGCACTGCTCTGCTTGTCTGCGCTGCTGATATTGGCGACAAATAGCGGCAGTGTCTATGCTGCAGTCGCGGGGCGTGTTCAGTTCGTGCACGGCAAGGTCCAGCTGACTACCTCGACTGGAGTGACACATGCAGTCAGGAAAGGCGATGCGGTCAGCGAAGGCGATACGCTGGTCTCGGCACAAACTGCTTCCGCGCAAATCAGGATGGTAGATGGCGGTATGGTTGCAATGCGCCCCGATACCAAACTCAAGATCGATCGTTTTACGTTCAATGGGCAGGAGGACGGCACTGAACGGAGCTTTTTCTCGGTGTTCAGAGGAGGCTTTCGTGCCATCACCGGCACGATCGGGAAGAAGAACAAGGTTAATTATCGAATCACCACTCCCGCGACAACCATCGGCATTCGCGGCACAGATCACGAGACATTTGTGGTCACGCCGGACAGTTCATTGGCAGCAACGACACCCGTCGGCACATATAACAAGGTGAATCTGGGCGAGACCTCCATGACGACCGAAAAGGGCACGATCTTCGTGTTGCCCAACCAGATGGGTTATGTTGGGGGGGCCGATCAAATGCCTCAGCTGCAACCGGTCAACCTCAACATCTTCACTGTAACAACCCAACCTGCCCTGCAACGCGGTGATGAAAAGCATGGGGGAGAGTTGGAAGGCGGCAGGGAGGTACGAGAAACTGCAACGATGGACAAGGACGGAATGCGTGATAACGCAACGGTCGACAAGATCGAAGTGCACGGAACCGAGACGACGGAAAAAAGAGGAGGTGAAGGTGCCACTACGTTAACACCATCCACAGAGGGTGCTGTTACGAACACCATACCCACAGCCCCGGATGACATGCTGGAGCCGCAGCATTGATCCCTCCTGTTTTCAAAACAAACAAGCCCGCAATCGCGGGCTTGTTTGCTTGGAACTCGTAACGAAAATTAAATCCGCTTCGCCAATTCCGCGGCCTTGCCGATGTAGGTCTCCGGCGAGAGTTGCAACAGGCGCTGCTTCTCCTCTGCGGGGATTTCCAGCGTATTGATGAAGGCTTGCAGCGAAGCGCGGCTGATACCCTCCTTGCCGCGCGTCAACTCTTTAAGCTTGTCGTAGGCGTTCGCGATGTTATAACGGCGCATCACGGTCTGGATCGGTTCCGCCATCACTTCCCAGCTTGCGTTCAGGTCATCCGCCACGCGTTGCGGATTGGCTTCCAGCTTGTTCAAACCTTTCAGGCAAGATTCGTAAGCGAGCAGGGTGTAGCCGAGCGCCACGCCCATGTTGCGCAACACCGTGGAATCGGTGAGGTCGCGCTGCCAGCGCGAGATGGGCAGTTTTTCGGAGAGGTGGCGCAACAGCGCATTTGCCAAGCCGAGGTTGCCCTCGGAATTTTCGAAGTCGATCGGGTTGACCTTGTGCGGCATGGTCGAAGAGCCGACTTCGCCCTTGACCACTTTTTGCTTGAAATAACCTAGCGAGATGTAACCCCAGATGTCGCGGTTCAAATCGGTCAGGATGGTGTTGATGCGCGCATAGGCGTCGAACAGTTCCGCCATGTAATCGTGCGGCTCGATCTGGATGGTGTAGGGATTGAAGGCGATGCCGCGCGCGGTGACAAAACGCTGCGCGAAACTCTCCCAGTCCACCTTCGGATAAGCCGCCAGATGCGCGTTGTAGTTGCCCACTGCGCCGTTGATCTTGCCGAGGATTTCCGTCGCAGCCAGGCGCTGTTCGGCGCGCTGCAAACGATAAACCACGTTCGCCATTTCCTTGCCCAGGGTGCTCGGTGTGGCGGTCTGTCCGTGAGTGCGGCACAGCATCGGCAGGTCGGCGTGTTGATGGGCAAGGTTTTTCAAACGCCCGGTCAGCACCTGCAGCGCAGGCAGCATCACGGCATCGCGCGCGCCCTTGAGCATCAGCGCGTGGCTGAGATTGTTGATGTCTTCCGAGGTGCAGGCGAAATGGATGAATTCCAGTGCCTTGGCTGTTTCCGGATTGCCCGAGAGCTTTTCGCGCAACCAGTATTCGACGGCTTTCACATCATGGTTGGTCGTCGACTCTATGGTCTTGATCGCGAGCGCATCGGCTTCGCAGAAGTCGGCATTGAGCGCGTCCAGTTGCGCGACAGTAGAGGTGGAGAACGGCGCAATTTCGGCGATGTCAGCCTGCGCGCTGAGCGCTTTGAGCCATTCGATCTCGATCAGCACGCGAAAGCGGATCAGGCCGAATTCGCTGAAGTAGCTGCGCAACGCATCCACCTTGCCGTGGTAACGTCCGTCCAGCGGGGAGAGGGCGGTCAATTTGGTGAGTGTGGTCATGGCAACACCTTGGATCGGGAAGCGCGCATTTTACGCGAATCTTAGCGTTCTTATATAGCTCGTTCGCGGTGAGGTATCGAACCGTTAGAGATGCACCCTTCGATACCTCAGGGCGAACGGATTATATCTTTGCGCTTTCGATGATTGCACCGCCCAGGCAAACCTCTCCATCATAAATTACCACTGATTGCCCGGGTGTGACTGCCCATTGCGCTTCATCAAAGGCGATCTCGCATGAACTGCCGGAGACGCGGGTAAGGTGACATGGCGCATCGGCCTGCCGATAGCGCGTCTTGGCCGCATAGGGATGACCGATCGGGAGCGCCGTGCCGCTGATCCAGTGGCTGTCCAGCGCGGTCAGGCGCGGCGCGAGCAGGGCAGGGTGGTCGTGCCCTTGCACCACGATCAAACGGTTGTTCGCCATATCCTTGCCGCACACGAACCATGGCTCACCGGAAGCTTCCCTGGCTCCGCCTATGCCCAGACCCTGGCGTTGCCCGATGGTGTAGAACGACAGCCCGATGTGTTGCCCGACCACCTTTCCTTCCGGTGTGAGCATATCACCCGGTTGAGTGGGCAAATAGCGGCTCAGGAATTCGCGGAACGGGCGCTCGCCGATGAAGCAGATACCGGTGCTGTCTTTCTTTGCGTGATTGGGCAAACCATGCTGTTCGGCAATGGCGCGAACTTGCGATTTCAGGATTTTACCGAGCGGAAACATCGCATGCTTCAACTGCATCTGATTCAAGCGATGCAGGAAATAGCTTTGGTCCTTGCTGTCGTCGCTTGCCTTGAGCAACTGGAACAGCCCATCCACCTCGCGCACCTGCGCGTAATGCCCGGTGGCGATGATGTCCGCACCCAACTGCATGGCATGCTCCAAAAAGGCTTTGAACTTGATCTCGGCGTTGCACAGGATGTCGGGATTGGGTGTGCGTCCGGCTTGATATTCGCGCAGGAATTCGCTGAACACGCGCTCTTTGTATTCCTTGGAGAAATTCACCGCTTCGATGGGAATGCCGATGGTGTCGGCCACCGAGACCGCGTCCAGCAAGTCCTGGCGGGATGAGCAATATTCATCGTTATCGTCATCCTCCCAGTTCTTCATGAACAGTCCGGTGACGTCATAGCCTTGCTGTTTCAGCAACAGCGCGGTGACCGAGGAATCCACCCCGCCGGACATGCCGACCACGATTTTTTTACTCATAATGAACCAGCAGTTCGAGCGGATAACGTTTGTTGTCCAGATAATCTTCCACACAACGCAAAATCAGCGGGCTGCGATGCTGCTTTTGCGTGGCGCGGATCTCATCGGGGGTCAACTATACGGCTCGCAGGATACCTGTATCCAGCGGGCGATCCGCCTCATGCCCGGCAATTGCTCCGGTAAAGGCGAAACGCAGATAAGTGGTGTCAGAATCGGCAGAGTGCCAACGATAGATGCCGAGCAGATGTTGCGGGACAAAGTGGTAGGCGGATTCTTCCAGCACCTCGCGCTTCACGGCAGCCAATATCGATTCATCGGCTTCCAGATGTCCGGCAGGTTGATTGAAGCGAACACCTTGTGAGGTTTCTTCTTCAACCAGCAAAAATTTTCCATCGCGCTCGATAACGGCGGCAACGGTGACATTGGGTTTCCAGATCATATTTGCATTCTACAAATAAAAAAAGGCAGGGTCACCCCTGCCTTTTTCAAGCGTGTGCTGAATTACTTTGCTGGGGCAGCTTCCTTGGATTCCTTAGCTTTTTTTGCTTTCTTTGCTTTTTTGGCTTTTTTGGCTTTCTTTGCTTTCATTTCCTTCTTTTCTTCTTTCTTTGTTTCTGCCTTAGCTGCAGGAGTAGCACTGGCAGCAGGAGCAGCAGGTGCCGCGTCAGCAGCAACAGCGGTGAAAGAAACAGCAGCGAATATAGCAGCGATCAGTACGGATAACAGTTTGCTCATTGTGAACTCCAATTTTTAGTAGATTAATAAACGTTTATGACACTACTGTGTCGGTGCCTATAACGCGCCGCAGATTTGTTCGGTTGACACAAAATACACCGAATTATATGGTGCCGGGGGGGGGACTCGAACCCCCACGCCATCTCTGGCACCGGATTTTGAGTCCGGCACGTCTACCAGTTCCATCACCCCGGCTAAGCGGGCCGCATTATCCATGAAGCAACCTGCCATATCAACTGCAATCGAACTTTCATGACGATAAGCCCGATCTGTTCCTGCCGTGCGCGCAGCTTATTATCGAGGCTTTAAGATTATGTATAAGCAAGGTTCGGCCAGCGAAAATTCGCGCCCGGTGTTAAGATGCGCGGCATCAATCACAGCGGGGAGGGATATTGCGACAGTCCCATTGCAGTCTGTGAAAGCTGCGACGTAAATGGCCTCTACAAAACGAGCCAAGAACGGGTTTCGAGGGACAGCCCAATGCCCGCGCTGGGTAGCTTGCACAATTCACTGGTATTTCGTCACCGTATGAAAAGCCGGGAAACCCCGAGCTAACCGTAAACACAAGAACCGACGAAGTAGATGCGTGCGTGAAGCAGGTCATCGATGCAATAATATATCGGGGGATAGTTAATCAACTTGTTGGAACGTTCCTGCACAAGTTGACTTTGCCGCCTTAAATCAATCATGCGGTTTTGCATCGTTATTTCATCGGGATGCAACTTAATCCATGGTTGTCGATCGGGGCAAAGGTTATATTTTCCGCATATGAACTGCTGTCAATTTAGTGCTACCTGCTGAGAGAGCATTTTCATCAAAGGACAATTGTTATGAAAGCAGAAGCCAGGATCGCACTGCGTTTGAAATTTTTTGCCAGGTTATATGCAAAGAATGCCACCCATCTGATTTTGCGCGGTGGAAAAGTAAATTAGAACGATGGTTTTAGTTAATACGCAGTTGTTGTTCTATGCCGGATTATTGGAGAGTACTTTGAAAACAGTTTTGACGTACATGAGTTACGGGTTGCTTGCTGTTTGGGCCTTGATATTTTCTCAAGGTGTGCTGGCGGAGGCATTTAATCCGACTCCGCAACAACTGGAGATGTTTAGCAAATTATCCGATTCCCAAAAACAGGCACTCATCCAGAAGTTTGGCGGGAAGCTGAATAGCAGCAATAGCCAGTCAGGCGCCAGCAGCCAGCCTGCTGCTGATAATCAGGCGCAGTCCAATATTGATCAGACCTTCGTCCAGCCAGCCGCTCCAATTGCTCCTGAAATACCGAGTGCAATTGAAACTTCCATGCGTGCCCGATTGGCTTCAGATATGAAAGCAAGCGTAAGGGAGAAGGCGGGTGATCAGAACTCCCAGGGTGGCCAAGGCGGTCAGAACTTTCTGGGTGGTCAGGGCAACTTGAAAAATTCAGACTTGGTAGCGCCGGAAAAAGCCGAACAAAACTACATCGCCTCTTCCAGAGATAAGGATATCGAGCTGCGATCATCCTGGGAGCGTTTCCTCATCAATCGCAAGGTGCGAGGAGTTGACAATAATTTTTCGCAATATGGCTACCAATTATTTTCCGGTACATCCGGCACCTTTGCCCCCGCTACCGATATTCCTGTGCCGCCAGAATATGTGCTCGGCCCGGGAGACGAATTGCAGATGCAGCTGTATGGCAGCAGCGATAACACCTTGAGCCTTGTGGTAGACCGCAACGGCGTCATTGAATTGCCGAAAGTGGGATCGTTGGCCGTGACGGGTTTGAGTTTTGTCCAGGCCAAGGCGTTGATCGCCGAACAACTGCATAAGAAATCGATAGGGGTGACCGCGTCCATTACCATGGGGAAGTTGCGCTCCATCCGCGTATTCGTATTGGGGGATGCGCAAAATCCCGGTTCGTATCTGGTCAGCGGGCTTTCCACGATGTCATATGCCCTGCTTACCGCCGGCGGCGTGAGCAAGAACGGGTCGATGCGCCACATCCAGCTCAAGCGCAACGACAAGACCGTCCAGGAACTCGATCTCTACGATTTTCTGCTTAAGGGCAACAGCCGCGCCGACGTGCGCCTGATGCCGGGCGATGTGATTTTCATACCCCCGATAGGACCCGTGATAGGGGTGGCGGGACAGACAACCAGACCGGCGATTTACGAATTGCGTGATGAGAAAAATGTGCAGGATGTGATGCAGATCGCCGGTGGCGCGCTGGCCGATGCCGATGTGGCGCA
>DHIV01000129.1:0-8510 GCA_002403995.1 Gallionella sp. UBA4737
GGAACTATATTATTGATCATTGTGGTGTTGATGTTGATTGGTGCGATTCCGGCCTGGCCACACAGCAGGTCGTGGGGCTATGGTCCGAGCGGAGGCATTGGACTGGTATTGGTCATTCTGATAATTCTGCTGCTGATGGGGCGGTTGTGAAGTGCTCGAAAAATTTCCGGCAGGCAAATAATATTAAAACGTAATATTCTTTCAATTAAGGAGTTAAGTCATGAACGCGAAAAGAGCGATTGCTAAACATACAGATATCGCAGATTCCAAGGATAAGCTCATGGAAGATTTGAGACTGGTGGTGGCGGATGCCGAGGAACTGTTGCGCGCTACCGCCAACCAGGCCGGTGAGGGTGCTTCCGCCGCCCGTGCTCGCATCCAGGAGAACCTGCAGGTTGTTAAGTCGCGTCTGGATTCAGCCGAAGAAGCCGTGGTTGAGCGCGCCCGTCGGGCTGCAAAAGACGCTGACCAGTATGTCCACGAAAATCCTTGGCAAGCGATCGGTATCTCGGCCTGCGTGGGTGCGATTGTCGGGATGCTGATCGCAAGGCGCTAAGGTATGTCCGAATCGGCCGGGTTGATGGAGTCGCTGAAACGGATGGTGGGCACATTGCTCGTCATCTTCCAGACGCGGCTTGAACTCCTTTCCAGCGAGTTGGAGGAGGAGCGCCTGAACATCGAGCAAATGGTGCTCTATGGCAGTATCGCGCTGTTCTTCTTTGGTTTGGCGATCTTGCTGCTGACGATATTTATTGTGGTGTTGCTCTGGGACAGCTACCGGCTGCAGGTGTTGGCTGGCTTTATTGTGATTTACTTTGTCGCCGGACTCCTGGCATGGAACGCTTTGCGCCGCGTGGCCAGGGAAAAATCAAAACTGTTTTCCGCCAGTCTGGCCGCATTGGCCGATGATCGCGACCAGCTTGCTCCCCGGCCATGAAAAATCGACTTGCAGCGCTTTCTTACCGCCGCCGTATTCTATTGGAAAAAATAGAAGCCCAACGTGTGGATGTGGCCGTGATTTCTCAGGATTTGCAAAAGCCCCTGGCCCTGGCTGACATGGGGCTGAAGGCGGCGCGATTCATACGCAATCATCCCGGATTGGTAGCAGGCAGCCTTGCTGTGCTGCTGTCATTGCGCGGCAAGGGCGTTGCCGGCCTGGCACAGAAGGGCTGGCGTTTGATGTACCTCTATCCTTCCATCCTTTCCTTCGGTTTGAATTACCTCTTCTCTGCATTTCGCTCGCAGAGTGCTGAAGAACTTTTGGAGGAGCGCAATGCCGAGGTTGATCATTCGCAATAATGACAGGTGGTAAAGAAGTGAGCGCCAGACTTTTTACCTGCTTACCATAACAAAGGCCGCTGCCATGAAACTGGTCAACTGGTTTTTGTCGCTGATCATCATCATCGCATCGGTTGTTTTGTGCCAACAGATCATTTCAAATTCGCTTTCCAATCAGCAGAACAAAAATGATTATGCTGAGCTCCGCAGTGTCAAATATGGTCTTCTCAGCATCGACGAATGGAAGCGCCAGGTTACCGAAATTCTTGCCGAAGAGATCGATAAGCTGTATTTGTCAAAGGAGAATGAGCGGGTGCTGCGGAAACACATCGAAGTTCTGCTGAATACGCTTATTGACAAGATTGACAAGCAGATCAGGGAAGCGAACGCAGGCTCAGCAGGGGGCCGGGTCAAACAATCCTTTATAAACACTTTCATCAATCTCGACGATATTAAAAAGGGCATTCCCGAATATGCGGATGCCATCGTTAATGAGTTGAAGAAAGCGAAAACAAAACGTCAGATAAAGTCGGTACTGAACAAACAGCTTGAAAAGTATTCTGACCAGACATTTGATACACAGGATACGCCTCTACTGAACCGCATCCTTCTCAGGACTGATTCCAAGGATATCGAAGGAGCGAGGATCAAGCTCAATGAGCAAATTTCGGCCAAGCATGGCCTGATAATCAAGGAGGCAGGCCTGTTGATCGTGCTGTCGGTTATTCTTTTCGCTTGGTCTGGTTTTAGCAAGCTGCCGCTGACCCCGTCTCGTTATATATTTCTGATAGTGTCTCTCGTCACACTTTTGATAGTCGGCGTAACCACGCCCACGATCGATATGGAAGCCACCATCTCACAAATGAATTTTATGCTGATCGGGCATCCCATCCATTTTGAGAACCAGGTATTGTATTTCCAGAGCAAAAGCATACTGGATGTATTCTGGATCATGATCACCCACAAGGACATCCAGATGAAACTGGTCGGGATCTTGCTGATCACTTTCAGTATTGTTTTCCCGCTGTTAAAAATAGTCTCGTCGCTGGGATATTATTTCAATTGCCATAAGTTGAGGGAAAACCCGGTGATCAAGTTCTTTGTGTTGAAGTCCGGGAAATGGTCGATGGCCGATGTGATGGTGGTGGCCATATTCATGGCCTATATCGGATTCAATGGGATCATTACCAGCCAGCTCGGGCATTTACACAAAGCAGCCCAGGAAGTGGTGATCTTGACTACCAATGCCACATCTCTTCAGCCGGGATATTACCTGTTCCTGACATACACGCTGTTGGCGTTGATATTGTCAGGATTCCTGACCAGGAAACCTCAGGCATAGCAGCGCAAGAATTAATGACCTGGTTGCAGTCTGCAAGCAGGATGTCAGGCCCGGGAGTCACTCGCGTTGGTATTGAGAAGGTGTCTGATCGCTCCGCACCGCAAGTTCTTCGGCAAGCTCAATCTCTCTGTCTATTCGGAAGCAACTTCCCATATTGGCATGGTAGTCCCGCTTTGTACGCATATTGTTCTGAATGAAAAAGGCCGTCTTGCGACGGCCTCATTCACTGCTTCAGATTCTGATACTGCATGCTTTACGGAGGTGTGATCGTGGCCTGATTAAGAGTGACTGCGGTTTGCGCCAGCAGCCTGCCGTTCTCCGTTGAGTTCGCCCCCAGTGCGATATTTGTTTTCCCCAATATCACTCCATTCATGGTTGCGGTCGTTCCAATGTTCACACCTTGGGAAACCACCCAGAATACGTTCTGAGGTAGTACACCTTGCAGAGTCACCTGCGTAGCGGCAGCCTGAGTAAGAGTTCCGGTAATCCGGAAGACAAAGACATCAGTGTTTGAACCACTGAGATACATTGTCGTTGCAATCCCCACATTGACAGCACAGTCGTAAACGCCAGTGGTAACGGTCAGCCCACCAAAATTTCCGGTTCCGGGACAAGCAGCACCTGCAGCTCCACCGTTAGCGGTGGTGTACGCGGTTTGCATGTCGCCTACGGCGGTGGTCAAGTTAACAGAAGTAGTCCCCCCGACATTGTCGGCTGCGAACAATCTTCCGCTCACTTGAGCGGATCCAAATGAGGTATCCGTGGGCTCGGTGATTAATGACCATCCTGTCAAGAAAGTCCTGGCGGCCGGACTCAATCCAATATTCCCAGTCACTACGGAGTTTGGAACGGATGAAACACCTGTCTTTGCCAGAATCGTATAATTGGCGGCCGTGCCAAGGTTTACACACCCCGTTCCAGAACAAGTTGCTCCAACTTTGCCGGCTTTTGCGCCCGGGACTCCGTCCCCACCGCCGCATCCGGCCACAATAGCGGCCAGCAATAATGTTGTCGACCACAACACTAGTTTTGTAATACTTTCGAATCTGTTCATTTTTTCTCCTAATAAATAACTATTCCAGAAAAACATCGGTGCACTCGGGCGATCCCCGGCTGGCGTTTATCGTGATGCGCTATGCAGATATTCGCTGATGACACGTTTTGCGATCATGCGAGCCTTGGTCCGTTCCAATTCAAAACCGTATCAACCGGAACCAAGGCACAAGTTACAACAGTCGTACTATTCCACTTCCGTCCACGATGCTCCGTGTGTTAGCGCACATTAATGAAAGTTTTTTTGAGTAAGCCAAAGAAACAGTATTTAGATGCAATCGGTGGTGCCTTGCGCGATGCGGCATACAGATCAAACTGGTAATGCGTTAAGCTCGCCAACACACGGCATGGCTGTAGCTAATGGGAGAATTTCTGATCAAGGGTGCGTGCACCCTGTACGGGGAAACATCTCAATGCGGAGTCAAAATGCTGGCAACCGCGTTTCGTTGAAATTGCCACATATCATCTTGAATCATCAAATAGCACCTCCAGACGCATGCTGAGCGCCGGGCTGTAATGATATTGCCTATCTCTGGGGAAATGCAGTTGCGGGCTTAATTCAAAAAATAGCCATTCCTGATGCATTCGGTAACGGTACAACATCAGCACGACAAAATCCGTCATCTGATATTGCGGGTTACTGATTCCGAGCGCACTTGCCTGATACAGCAAGGCGGTACGATCAGTCAGAGTATGAAAAATCGACAGATCCTGGCGCATGTCGAAGTTCTGTTTGTCATTGAGCCATGTGACGATACTGGAGGAACGAAACAGCAGCGGGGGGCTTATGATTCGATCCAGATCCAGCTGACTGGTCTCACCCGCGCCCAGAGTGTTGAACCAATACACAGACTGCGTTGCATTCAGCCGCCAGTTGCCTATCGGAGTTGAATAGCTGGCCCTGCTGCGGACAAAGGGTTTTGGCGGGATCGGAAATTTAATTCCCACGTCAGTACTGAAGTGCCAGACGTCTTTCTTTGCTGTCTCATATCGCGCAGCCAGGGCGACACTTTTCGGCACAATGACATTTTCTTTAATCACTGTCGAACCCGGTGTTGGCTGAGCATTTATATTTTTCTCGGGGTCTGTTTCCAGCAATAGATGTAACCGCCCCTCGGTTACGGGCAATCTCAGATTTACCCTGGCCGCAAGATCGAACTTGTGATCACTTCCATATCCATTCAGTTTGGTAAGGTCCAGTTGAACGACAGTTTGATTGCTCTCCTGATAATGGCGATCTCCGCCAAAGAAGCGATCGATATAGCTTGCGAAACTGGTAATCTTTCCGGACATATAATCACGCGAAGTTTCCATAGAATCAAACCTGTCGGATTTTGATGTCTGTGGAGCAGTTTGTGGTGTCAGCAAGACAGGTTGTGGTGCCAGTGTGGCAGGTTGTGGTTCCTGAGGAACAGGCTGTTCTGCGCCAAACAATTCCAAGGGGAATAGTAGCGTAATGCCCAACAGCAGACTTGGCGAAAGGCTGAGAGACCAGATAGAGTAATTATCGAAGGAAGACATTGCCCAAGTCCCATATATTGCGTTACTTGAGCGACCTGGCCAAGCGAAACCCGAAGCTGCTGAAACGGACATCTGGTTTGCTCGCGTAACGTATCGCCGCGCGCAAGTTTGATGGTGAGTTGTTCCATGAACCGCCGCGCAGCACGCGTTTAGCGCCATTCCCTTGCCAGGCGCTGCCGTCAAGCGGGGCACCCTGATAGCTGTCGTGATAGTTGTCCTCTGTCCATTCCCACACGTTCCCCAGCATGTCATACAGTCCGAATGAATTGGGCTTGAAGCGACCCACCGGAGCGGTATAAACAAAACCATCCGTGCATTTATGTATCGACCAGGATGTCGCACCTTTTATCTGTGCCTGTGCTGTCTTGTCCGCGCCATTCGCATATGCGCAAGCCTCATCAGGGTTGTCTCCCCAGTAACGTGCGGTTTTGGTGTTGCCCCGGGCGGCGTATTCCCACTCAGCTTCTGTCGGCAGACGGTATTTTTTGCCTGTCTTGTGTGACAGCCATTTTGCATAGGCTAGTGCATCGTTCCAGTTGATGCAAACGGCAGGTTGTTTGTCGTCTTGTGGATAGCCGGGCTCGCGCCAGTTGCCTTTGCGTTCTTCATATTTTCCATTGTCAAGCGTCCAGCATTTGTCGCCGGTGTTGTAGCGGGATTTTTTCACGAACTCTGCAAACTGGCCTCGGCTGATCTCGGTCTTGCCCATAGCGAATGCAGAAATATTGACACTATGCACAGGGCCTTCATCGTCAGCCCGCCCTTTTTCAGATTTGGGCGAGCCCATGTCTAACCTCCCCGAGTAGAGAACCACCATCTCCGGACAGCCTGGACAGTCGTGAAAGGTTTTGCCTGCTTTGGGTGCTGATGCGGCTTTGGCTGCCTTTGCCTTGACTGCCTTTGCCTTGGCTGCGTTGTCCTTTGTGGCGGCCTGGGATGGGGCAGTCATCCCCATCAAACAGAAGATGGCGATGATGAGACCATACAGGTTGTGCATCGGGGCTCGTTTCATTTTCAATGATGAACTTTTTCCATATGAGTAATAAGCGTACCTCAGATTAGTCTGTTCCTTTTCAAAAATGGATCGACCGGAACAAAGGCACAAGTCACGCTTGCCATATTTATCTCACTTCTACCCCAGACGCTCAGTACGCTAGCGTACATAAGGAATGAAATTTTTGTCGGTCTCGACATTCATTAACATCGTAGATAGATGCCCGGCTTAATACTCCCTGATCCAGATCAGCTTGGTGTTGGCGCTATTGCGTTCGATCAATGCTTGAACTTCCAGCTCGGCCCGGTTCATGCGTACTTTTCCATTAACCAGAAAGTAATTGGTCATGACCGATGCCTCGAGGTTAGATACGGACAAGGAGTTGCCCGGCAATCGTTCCGTAAAGTCGGCGATGTAGCGGAAACTGGCGGTGTTACGGCTTGCCACCAGCGCGGCCGCATCTGCAAGCGTAAGCCCGTCGATTCTGGCTGCCAATACCTCTGCCGGTGCGGTGTTTACATTGACCGGCGTGGCGCGCGGCAGGAAGATCACGAAATTCTTTATCTTGTCCAGCATCTCGGGAGTGAAGCCAGGCACCGCAAGCAGATCATCTACCTGAGTAAGATTCATCGGCAGCGGGGCGGATTGATTGTCGGGATTTGCAGCGTTTGCTACGGGTGGTTTTTTCGCGGCTGCCATCTCGTTGGCAGTTGCCTGCGCCAAGGCCGGGTCCAGGTGTGCATTGGCTAGCATCTGGGCGAAGACGGCGACCTCGGCGGGGTTGATGGTTCCATCGGGACACAGGTTGGTCAGGTTATAGCGTGCCTGGGCATCAGTGATGCTGCCCGACAAAGTCGCATCCGCGGCATCGGCATCGCTTTGGCCGTTGTCGACATATTGATCGAGCCGTGTTTCTGCGAGCGGCACCGCCCACGGTTCATCCAGCGTATCGACACTCGAATATTTTGCATCCTCGCGCAGGATCAGGCCGGCCCAATCGAGCGCGCCGCGCAATATCCATTGTTTTTGCAACTGCAGGCGCTGATTCTCGATAGAGCGCACCTGTACTTGCTGCTGCCAGAACAGGCTGGCGACAATGGTGATCGCCAGCGTCGTCAGCAACAGCGCGATGATCACCGCGACACCGCGTTGCCTTTGGCGTGGGGGAGGGTGCGCTTTCATACTGCTCCCAGCAAGAATATCTTCAGCATGCCGGTGTCGCGTCCGCGCAGTCGCATCGTGACTTCCAGTCCGGTAGGTACTGGCGGACTCGTAGTCGCGCCGGCGGTCGTTATCACTGCGTCGGTTTCCGCGCGCCAGCTGCCGTTGACCCATATCCGCATCGCAATATCAGTCACATCCGATTGCAGCACCACCGGCTGACTCGTATCAGTGTCGTTTACGGCAGTCTGCCACAGGGTATCCAGTTCCCTTAAATCACGCGTCGCAGGGGATTCGCGGCGTGTCAGCACGCCGTCATTGACCCGATAGCTGATAACTTGCAGGCGTGACGGCTGGTTATCGGCAAACACCGTGCGCACCAGCGTGAGCTGCCCTTGACCGACCGTGAGCGGAATCCTGTTCGGCAAGACGGAGAGATTGGCCAGATGCGCGCAATCGCTCTGCAACTGGGCAAAGGCAAGCTGCATCCCGCGTGTCTGCTCAAGGTCGCTGGTGAGCGCGATGCGCGCCCGCACGATGCTGTCCAGCCCGCGCCAGCCGAGCACTGCGACGAACCCGAGCACGCTGATGGCGACCAGCAATTCGACCAGGGTCAACCCCTTGTGTCTGGCCTTGGGAATTCCGCCATTTTCGACCGGCCTATGGCGCATTCGGCACCACCTGGGCCAGCTTGATGATGCGCCGATCGGTATTCCCCGAGTCAAAGACACTGACTTCGACGCGGCGGAAAAGGGGGTTCGGTGTGGGGTATACGTTTTCTTCGCACACCAGATGCAACTCGCCTTGCGGGCAATCGAATCTGCGCTGTCCCAATGCCGGCCATTCATGGGCCAGACGGATTTGCGACAGCCGGTTTTCGGCCGACCAGGTCGCCATCATCGAAGCGCGCAAGTCACTGCTGTTTTGCGTCAAGCTGCCGACGGCGCGCAGACTTGCGCCCAATGCCGTACCGACAATGACCAGCGCCACCAGCACTTCGAGCAAAGTGAAGCCTGCGCCGCGATGTTTGGATTGGTGGTGATTCCGGCGCATCTTATTCCACCGCGAAATGCCCGATACCGTCGGCACGGATTGCGACTTGCGAGTCCCCGACTGCAAGTGTGAGCACAAAAGGTCTGCCGACCGGTTCGCGGCCGAAGA
>DHIV01000129.1:8694-10620 GCA_002403995.1 Gallionella sp. UBA4737
GACCGGTTCGCGGCCGAAGATGATACGCAAGGGAGAGGTCTGCTCTGCCGAAGGCGGACTGACAGAGAATAAGACCGGCGAGCGTTTGAATTCGCGCTCACGAAACATGTCGTCTTGCTTGAGCACTTGCCATTTGTTTTCTTCGAATAACAGGAAGCGGTAACGATCGGCTTCTGCCTCGAATGCGATCGGGCGGTTGCGCACGATCGCCTCATCGCGTGCCAGTTGCAACAACAGCGCGATCCGTTGCGCGTCGTTTTGCAATACCTGTCGCTCGCTCGGCATTGCATTGAATGACACTGCCCCGAGCGTGATGCCGACGATCACCATCACCACCAGCAACTCGAGCAGCGTGAACCCGCGCGACAGTCGCCGGCATTGCCCGCTCCGGTGAGCGCGATACGGCCCAAGCAATGGAAACGTGGTTACAGATCCCACGAACCGATATCGGCATCATTGCCGACACCTCCCGGCTGCCCGTCCGCGCCCAACGAGAACACATCCAGCTCGCCCTTGATGCCGGGATACAGATACTGATAGGGATTGCCCCACGGATCTTTCGGCAATTTGTCGAGATATCCGCCGGTCTTCCAGCCATCGGCGGCGGGGCCTGTCGTCGGTTTGGCAATCAATGCCTGCAGGCCCTGCTCGGTGGTGGGATAACGCTGGTTGTCGAGCTTGTACAGCTTGAGCGCTTGCATCACCGTGGCGATGTCCTGCTTGGCTGCGATGATGCGCGCATCGTCCGTGCGTCCCATCAGCTTGGGAACGATCAACGCGGCCAGGATGCCCATGATGACCACCACCACCATGATCTCAATCAGGGTGAAGCCGCGCGCCGCAGAGCCAGTCAATTTTCGACGGGAAGAAATAACAATAGAATTTCGCATAGGAATTGGTTCTTAATAGTGACGGACAGGCTGCAAGTATAAGGCTAAAGCCGAATCCATCATATTGCCATTGGTCCGATTTGGATTCCGGTGCTGGTTGGCCATCGCATATTGGATGCATACAATGAATTGTAAATTCCGTCAGTAACACTATAATGCGCGGTCTTAAGCGGTATCCTTGGTTACGGTTGTTCGCGCCATTGGCTCCTTGGTTGGAATCCGATCGCGCCTGACAGTATTTCGAGTGCGGCATCGCCGCACTTTGTATTTCCAGAATAGAAAAAATAGAAACGAAGATATGCCTGTTATTACATTACCGGATGGTTCGCAACGCAGCTTCGCACAAGCTGTGACAGTTGCCGAAGTTGCGCTCAGCATCGGCGCCGGTCTGGCGCGTGCCGCGCTGGCCGGTAAAGTGGATGGACAGTTGGTGGATACCTCGCATTTGATCGCGCAGGATGCCGCGCTGGCCATCATCACCGACAAGGATGCGGATGGGCTGGAGATCATTCGCCATTCCACCGCGCACTTGCTGGCGTATGCTGTAAAAGAATTATTCCCCGATGCACAGGTGACGATAGGTCCAGTCATCGAGAACGGATTCTTCTACGACTTTTCCTATCATCGCCCGTTCACGCCTGAAGATCTGGCAGCGATCGAGAAGCGCATGATGGAACTTGCCAAACAGGACATTCCGGTGACGCGCAAGGTGTTGCCGCGCGACGAAGCGGTGGACTATTTCAAAGGTATCAACGAGCATTACAAGGCGGAGATCATTGCCTCCATTCCGGCAGATCAGGATGTGTCGTTGTACACCGAAGGCAAATTCACCGATCTGTGCCGCGGGCCACACGTGCCCTCCACAGGCAAACTGAAGGCCTTCAAGCTGATGAAGCTGGCGGGTGCGTATTGGCGCGGCGACTCGAAAAACGAGATGTTGCAGCGCATCTATGGCACAGCCTGGGCGAAGAAGGAAGAGCTGGATGCCTATCTGCATCAGATCGAGGAAGCCGAAAAACGCGACCACCGCAAGCTG
>DHIV01000044.1 GCA_002403995.1 Gallionella sp. UBA4737
GGCGACGGGGCCGCGTGGGTGGCCGATTCCGCCAGCCAGCCGGATGTGCTGATCGTGGATGGATTCGATGCGGATGGTTTGCCCGCTCAATTAAGCAGCCAGCAGTTTTACGATGATTGCTACTCAGCGTTGTCCGACAACGGCATCATGGTCGTCAATATGTGGAAAGGCTATCCGCACTACGATGAATATCTGGCGCGTATCGACAACAGCTTTGCCGGGAACTGGGTGATCGTTGATGCCGAGGATGGTTTCAACCAAATCGTGCTCGCCGTGAAGAACACCGCGTTCCCGCCTGCCGCCTCGACCATCCGGCACCACGCCAATCTGCTGTGCGAGTCGCACCCCCTGAATTTTCAGGCGCAAGCCAACAAGCTCGTGCGGGTCCTGCCGGTCAGCTCTGATTGATCTGCAGCGCGTGAACGAGCGGTGGCAGGACGTCTCAATGTTTTGCAACCAGTTACGCCGTCATGGGTACAATTGCGGCTGACAAGCGCCAGCTCATTCCGGGTCGATGCACACCATGACAACCAAACCGTCCGAATTCATCCAGCTGCATCATGCCAGCGATCAGCAGCTCCGTGCCGAACTGAGCGCCGGGCTGCTGGCCGCATCCGCCTTTGCTTCGCCAAAATACTTTTACGATGCACTGGGTTCCAAGCTGTTCGCGGCGATTTGCGAGTTGCCGGAATATTATCTGTCGCGCACGGAGGCCTCGATTTTTGATGCATACCTGGGCGAGATCGCTGAGGCAGTCGGCGTGGGCGGTACGCTGATCGATCTGGGTGCGGGGAACTGCGCCAAGGCGGCGCGTTTGTTCCCGGCGTTGCAACCCGCGCAATATGTGCCGGTTGATATCTCAGTCGATTTCTTGCGCGATGCCGTTAGCGATCTGCAACAACGGTTCCCGCACATTCAAATGACCGGGCTGGGCCTGGATTTTTCCAGTGAATTGCGCTTGCCGGACAGGGTGCAGCGGGATCGGCGAACATTCTTTTATCCCGGCTCTTCCATCGGTAACTTCACGCCCGCAGAGGCGGTGGCGTTTTTCAGGCGGTTGCACGCCGCGTGCGAGGATGATGGCGGGTTGCTGATCGGTGTGGATCTGGTCAAGGCCACGGAGATCCTGGATGCGGCCTATAACGATGCGCTGGGCGTGACCGCGTCGTTCAACCTGAATCTGCTGCTGCACCTGAACCAATTGCTGGGCGCGGATTTCGATATCGCCGAATGGCGGCATGTCAGTTTCTTCAATACGGCGCAAAGCCGGATCGAGATGTATCTGGAGGCCAGGCATGCCGTTACGGTCAACTGGCAGGGCGGTGAACGCCGTTTTCAGCAGGGCGAGCGCATCCATACCGAGAACAGTTACAAGTACACCCCGGAAGATTTTGTGCAACTGCTACAGCAGGCGGGATTCAAAGTGACCCGCTCCTGGAACGACGCCAATGATTGGTTCATGGTCTGCCATGCACTCGCGACGTGAATGAACGCCACCTCCCCCGGGATGCATGAACTATTGATACTTCCATGATTCATGACACCCTTGCCGTCATTGCGAATGAAGTGCTCGGGCTCAAAGTGCCGTCATTGCGAACGAAGTGAAGCAATCAAGCGATTTGCTGTCCTGGATTGCCACGTCGGCTACGCCTCTGCCGCGCTTTGCTCGCAGCTAAAGTCTTGTTGCAATGACAAGGCATTCTGGATTGCCGCGTCGGCCACGCCTCTGCCGCGCTCCGCTCGCAGCTGAAGCCTTGCTGCAATGACGAGGGTATTACTGGATTGCCACGTCGGTTTCACCTCCTCGCAATGACGGGGGCATTACGGTGAAGTGATGGGATTCAGGATGCCGTCATTGCGAACGAAGTGAAGCAATCCAGCAGTTTGTTATTACGGGGCACGCAACATGGAGAAACAGCCGGCAATTTATATTTTGGCAAGTCAGCGTAACGGCACACTTTACGTCGGCGTGACTTCAAATCTTGTTAAGCGGGTGTGGGAGCATAAAAATGATCAGGTGGACGGCTTCTCCCGCCGTTATGGTGTACACATGCTGGTGTACTACGAGATTCTTGATACGATGGACGCGGCTATTACGCGGGAAAAGCAGATCAAGGCCGGATCAAGGGCGAAGAAATTGCGATTGATAGAGTCTATGAATCCGGATTGGAATGATTTGTATGCCAGTATTGTGTGAGTTTCGTCATTGCGAACGAAGTGAAGCAATCCAGCAAGACAAAAATGCATTTCGTTTAAACCATCTGGATTGCCACGTCGGCTTTGCCTTCTCGCAATGACGAGAGTATTTATGAATATCTCAAGAGATCGTGCAGGTTCTGAACCCGGCAAAGATGTCATCGCGCGCCGGCATGAAAAAATTGCGGTAATGCGCCGAGCGTATCCGCGCACGGGTGACGAATGACGCGCCGCGCAGCACCTGGTGTGTGCCGAACCACGGCGCCGAATATTCCAGATACCTGTCCGCCGTGAATCCGGGGTAGGGCTCGAACGGTGAGCTGGTCCACTCCCACAGATCACCCCAGCGGAAATCGGGCTGTCCCGATAAAGCCGACTGACCTGGCAAGGCCGCCCGCCCCGACAAAGCCGCAAGCTCCCACTCCGCTTCGCTCGGCAGGCGGCGCCCGGCCCAGCGGCAATACGCCTGTGCCTCGTGCAGACTCACATGGCGCACCGGCTCGTTATCTGGCAGCGTGATCGTCATTCCGTACCGCTCGCACAACTTGCCGTCACGCTGCCAGTAACGCGGGGCGGATCGTTTCGTGTTGGCCAGCCATGCCTGCCCGGCATCGTCCCAGAATTGCAGGTTGTCATAGCCGCCTTCCAGGATGAATTGCCGGTATTCCTGGTTCGATACCAGGGTTGAGCTGATGTTGAATGCAGGAAGGTGGACTGGATGTGCCCACTTCTCATTGTCAAAGACAAATTCGTGCGTCACGGGACTGCCCAATTGGAATGTCGTGCCCTCGAAGTGCAACTCGCGCTGCGGGGTAGATGATTCCCGCGTCTCAGGCCAAGCTGTCCCCGCCAGAATCGGCGGCGCGGTCAATCCCAGTGTTTGCAGGGTGTAGGCAAAGGCTTCGCCGTGCATATCCTCATGCGCCAGCGCCAGACGAAATGAATACAGCGCGGTCGCGTCATCTGGCGTATGAGCAAGTTTTTCAAGGATGCGCTGCAGGACCTCTTCGGCATAACTTTTTATCGCAGCGGTATCAGGCAGGTCCAGTGTCCAGCGGGTGGCGTGGGCGACGGTGTTCGAGTCGAACCAGCGGTCGCCCGCATCCAGCAAACAAGGTCGCTGCGCCGATGCGGGATGGCTCGTGGCGGCCTCGCGCAATACAAACCATTCGGCGAACCACGCGGTATGCCCCAGCTCCCACAGGGGCGGATTGACGATGGTGAGATAAGGCACCCGTGCCGGATCGTCCAGTCCGGCTGCCTGAAAGCGTTCGAACAGCGCCAGCGTATAATCACGCGCATCCTGCAGCGCAGCTGCCAGTTGGGCGGGCGAGGCGTTCCGAAAGGAAGATAGCATTGGCATCGTTAAATGGGTAAACCGCACATCGTCATTATCAGCCCCGCATTGGCCAATGCCAACAATGGCAATTGGCAAACCGCCCGGCGCTGGTCGCGCTTCCTGCACAAGGATTACCGGGTATCGATCGCGGTGCAATGGGACGGGCATCCTTGTGACGCCATGATAGCACTGCATGCCCGGCGCTCGGCGCCATCCATTGCCGCGTTCTCTGCGGCCTTTCCTGCGCGGCCGCTGATCGTCGTGCTCACCGGCACGGATCTGTACCGGGACATACTCACCGATGCGGATGCGCAACGTTCGTTGCAATTGGCCACGCATCTGGTGGTGTTGCAACCCGCAGGTTTGGAGATGCTCGATCAGGCATCGCGCAAAAAGACCCGGGTCATCTTTCAATCCGCACCCTCACTCAAGGTGATTAACAAGCATCCCGAAACCCCGTCGCGATATTTTGACGTGACGATGATCGGTCACATGCGCAACGAGAAAGACCCCGCCACTTTCATGCACGCGGCTGAATTTCTGCAGGCGGGAAAGATCCGCCTGATCCATATCGGCAGCGCGCTCGACCCGGCGCTGGGCAAGCTGGCCGAGAAAACCCGGCAGCGCCACCCGCAATACCAATGGCTGGGAGATCTGGCTCATGCCGCGACGCGTCAGCGCTTGAAGCGCAGCCGCCTGATGGCCATCACTTCCCGGATGGAGGGCGGTGCCAATGTGATCATTGAAGCCGTCACCAGCGGCGTGCCGGTGCTGGCCAGTGATATTCCGGGTAATCGTGGTATGTTGGGAGAGCACTATGCGGGCTACTTTCCGCCCGGCGATAGTTTAAAATTGGCGCAGCTGATTGAACGTGCTGCCGGCGACCCGAAATTCTACGGCCGGCTGCAAGCGCAATGTGCCGACCGTGCCCCGCTTTTTGCACCGGAACGTGAACGCGCATCTTTATTGAAATTGCTGGAAAGTTGTTTCACCCAAACCTAGAGGCACACATGGATACCTTACACACCGACAGCATCAAGCTGACCTCCTTTTCTCATGGCGGAGGCTGTGGCTGCAAAATTTCTCCCGGCTTATTGGCCGAGATCCTGAAATCTTCGAGCGGATTTCCGATCCCTGAACAATTGCTGGTCGGCATCGAGACCGCTGATGATGCCGCTGTATATAAGCTCAATGATGAGCAGGCACTGATCGCAACGACGGATTTCTTTATGCCTATCGTTGACGATCCATTTGATTTCGGACGTATCGCCGCAACCAATGCGATTTCGGATGTCTATGCCATGGGCGGCACCCCGATCATGGCACTGGCATTGGTTGCGATGCCGATCAAGCAATTGTCGATCGACATCATCGGAAAAATCATCAAGGGGGGTGAGGCAGCCTGCGGCGAGGCCGGCATTCCCATTGCGGGTGGACACTCGATCGATTCAGTGGAGCCGATTTACGGCCTGGTGGTGATGGGATTGGTTCACCCCTCCAGGATCAAGCGCAATTCAGACGCTCGGGCCGGAGACAAGTTGATCCTCGGCAAGCCTCTCGGTGTGGGCATTTTGTCGGCT
>DHIV01000126.1:0-19282 GCA_002403995.1 Gallionella sp. UBA4737
GCATCGACCGGTTGAATCCGCAGCACGAAGCAGCCCTTCTATCGATGTATTAGGCATACCCGTAAGCGGCTGTTCGTAGATATATTCAGTGCTTCTCATGCCTAATTTCCGAGACAACGTTACCCAGTATCCAAGCAAAAATAACCGCCCTATGTACGGGTTCAATTTTCTCGCCTAATCCATTTCCGCTTACGTCTTGCCACAGGCGATTTTCCAAAGCGTTTCATTAATAGACTTGGGTACATCGGGGTTCCAATTGTTAGCGACAGTGTTGCCATACAAAATTTTGCCCTCACCCATATTTCCAGAGTACCAATAGAAAGCAAGTGTTCGCGATTGTTTTTCTTTGCAGTCGTATTCGTCCAGTGACTTTGACGACTTGAACGATATTTTACCGACGACCTCAGCAATATCGGTGTCATATAGACTCAGCATTTCCTCGTAGTTTCCAACCTTGCGAATAGTGGCTGGATCGGCAAAAATTGTAGAGTAATCATTGCCACCAACATCAATCCACTCCGCCGTCGCATTACTGCTCACGACAGCCAGTATCAGCATCAAAATGAATTTTCGCATTGCAGACCCCATATTTTTTACAGGTGTTTTTTGACACTATTTACCCGATTGTTCCCTTCGCTCATTCCGTTTTGTCTTTCTGCTTTGCGGCTTCTTTGGTTTGCCACTGCATTTTGCTTGGAGCATCTGCTCCACCACGCTTTAACGGCTTAACATCTATCACATAGCCTGGACACGCACCGCTAGACTTCCCTGTTGATGGGCACGGGGCTGATGCTTGAAATCATTTTTTGCTTGTTGACTACGAGCAATTTTGCCGTGAGAGTCACGCTTTACGCCTTGTGCATAGCTGCTGTTGTGATGAGTTATTTGCGGTGTGCTGTGTTGTGAGCATGGAGTGCTTAAATGTGCGTGGCTTGAATGTGTACCGATAACGTGGCTTCTCCCACTATGACTTCCACTGCTATTACTTCCACCATGTCCATGCGCCATTGCCAGAGGAGACAAGGAAAGGGATGCAGCAAGGGTAAGGGGAAAGATGATGCTTTTCAAATTCACTTTCGCTAACACCCCTTGAATTTATTTGCAGTGCATTTCTTGGCGAGTTGCCGTGCTTCTGCAATTTGGTCGGCAGTCATTTTCTTCTCTATTGAATGACGATGGCTGGCCGCCATTTTCTTTAATTCACCATCAGTAGCTTTGGTAATAGCAATGGTTAGCCATTTATATGCCTGAGTGTTATCTTGCAAAACACCTTGCCCATTTTCAAACATCATTCCAAGGTCGAGTTGCGCAAAAGGATTGCCCTGTTTTGCAGCCAGTCGATACCATGTTACTGCTTCCAAGTAGTCTTGTGGAACGCCTTGTCCACGGTAATACATCATTCCAAGGTTGATTTGAGCTTCAGAGTCCCCTTTCTCTGCCAGAGACCTGAATATCATTGCCGCTTTTTCATAATCTCCAGCATCAAATGCATCTTCCGCATCTGATAACCGAACAGCTATTGCTTGTCCGGTTAATGAGAATATAAACGCACAAACAAACAGCATGTTTTTCAGCATTTGAATCATTTCTCCCGAAAAACTTTCACATTTAAGAACTCATGTTCATGCTCGACATTTACCCTCTCCCGTAACTCGTTGCCCGGCTTGAAATGCACCGCACGCTTTTCCGGTACATCAACTATCTCACCTGTCTTAGGATTGTGACCCAACCTTGCTGGCTTGATAGGGGTACTAAAAGCACCAAATCCCCTGATTTCGACTCTGCCGCCTTGAACCAATTGATTAACGATGGAGTCAATAAGGGTTGTGGCGACAAGCTGCACATCCGAAGCCGTGAGCTGGGGATGCTTGTCTGCGAGATTAGAAATTTGTTCTGAGCGGAGCATCAGGGCTTGGACAAAATGTGGACTTTGCACTATATCAAAAAAGTTACCGGATACAGAGTCGAAATAATGTGGTTACATTGTTGGAGTACATTACCAGCTCACACCCTTTTTAAATTGGGCTTTGATCATGAAAATAGCAAGGAGAAGATCATGAAAAAATTATTACTTGTTGCATTTCTTGCAATCATTTCGACCGCTCCGGCTTACGCTGAAGGTGGTCATGGCGGTAGAGGGCATTACGGTGGCGGTCATGGCGGTGGTTGGGGTTGGGGAGGTGGTTGGATCTTTCCGGCTCTGATAGGCGGCGCTATCGTTTATGACCTGTCCCAGCTACCTCCTGTATATGTGCAGCCTGCACCGGCTTATGCTCCCGGAGTTGCGCCCTCACCGGTACCGTATTGGTATTTCTGTGCTGCCGCCAATGCTTATTACCCATATGTGGCTTCGTGCCCCGGCGGATGGCAAGCCGTTCTGGCTACTCCACCTCCCCCCGCTACTTTACCAAGTGCACCGTATGGTGCTCCGCCACAGTAAATAAAGTGGACACATATCTTGGTGTTAGCGGCTAATCGTTATTCAAAGCCACAAGCTAGGGATTGTTCGAATACTGACTCTATTTCACGTTAAGCACCCCCACGATAACCACAAAGATCAAAACCCAGCCCCAGCCAGTTACACCAGTTCGTGCAATCGTTTTCATTGGAAGCGTTATTGGTTTTTCATCAATAGCCATCTAGTTGATCTGCGGGTGTAGGGCTCCAAGAAATGGCAGGAGCAAGTTCGCTGCCCAAAAGCGGAAGTTCGTGAAGGGCGGTTTTCGACACAAACCTGTCATTGATTTTTCCGCAAAGCGGTCAGTGAACGCCTGAATTAAGCCGAGCCGCGAAGCGGCTTCAGCTTAAATGAATTGTTAGATGCCATAGGGATAGCGTCTACGAAGCCTGATTGTGTTCCCGAGATACTCTTTGAGCACGACGGCATGGCTATGCTCCTTGTCCTTTGCGCCGTAGACAAATGTAACCAAGCCGCGACGTACATGCACTTTGAGCTGCTCGACAGCCTCAGGGTTGCTGCGGAGTTCCAGAAAGTAACGATCTCGAAACTCGATCCACCTTGACGGGTCGTGGCCAAACCACTTTCGGAGAGGCGTGCTGGGCGCGATATCCTTGAGCCACAAATCGATATGCGCCGAGTTCTTGGACACTCCTCTCGGCCAGAGCCGGTCCACAAGAATCCGGAACCCGTCACTGGGCTCGGGTGCTTCGTATGCGCGTTTCAAAAGGATGTCCATCAGCGCGTTCCTGCGTTAATTTCTAACGTAGAAGTGAGGGGGCGATGAGCAAAACTAACGAACCAAAAGCGCAGCTTTTGGCGATCCCCTTGACTGCCGGGCCAGGCGCGTTTTTGCCAGGCTCGCCGATAAACTTAATAGAGCGTGTCTCGCTGTGTTGCCGGCAGTTCTCGGTCATATTTCTCTCCGTCTATTTGTGCGTTAGTGAGAGCCGCCAATATCGTGCCAGCACTTGGTACATCAGGTTTCATATCTTGTGAAACGGTTGCCACAACTTTGAGCGTTGAATTGCACGGGCACATTGAAAGAAGGCCTTTTCAACGTTGACGATGATCACGCATGGCACAATGCAGAGCTTCGCTAACTTCCACTTTCCATAACGGCATTTTATTTCCTTCAAATCAACCGGATGTTTGCAAGACCTTCACGGCTATCTTCAACTGCCCCGCAATCGTTTCGACAGAGCCAATGAGCTTCTCACCTTCCCCCTTATCGCCCGGCTCTGACAGTGGATGATGCTGCAACACAGACTCGGAAAATTCATGCAAGGTTTTGTAGTGGCTGTCTGTATCGTGCTGCAAAGGCTTGGGATTGACCGCCTGAAAATACAGCACCCCGCCGCGCAATGCGATCGCCAACAAATAGAAACTCAGGCCCCTTGAAAAGACCTTTGGATCGCGCACTTCAAAATATTGTGTAGGCAGATCGCGTTCAGGCAGATGCGATTGGACAAACTGCTTGGCGATCTGTTCGATGAAGGTTTGCGCGCGGTTGAGTTGCGGCGCAAGGGTGATGTGGTACTGTCCGGGACGCTGGATAATGACTGGGGTCTCCAATATCACGGGCCTTGCACGGCGTATTGTCAGGACTATAAGGGTAATGATAGTGATTAATAATAGCGATTCGCCCATATTTCAACTCTAAAAGAAGGGAGCTTGTTCCCTGGTTATATACAGTTAACTTTTTCACGCCGAGCGGCACGACTGGGTACACCGGTTCCTTCCATCCACTTCTTGATGCGCTAGTAGAAAAAGTATCTTCATCAGCACATAGTGCAGCGAATTAAAATGACCTGATGGGAGTCAGCCTCTTCTGATAGTGCGGTCAGGGCAAGGTTAACCGATGCGTATCTATTTATCGGACTTACCGGTAAAAATTATCATCAAGGCCAATATAAAAAATGGTGTGAAGACAAACAACATACCAACCCATGTAATCAACACGATAAAACCTCCAAAATAATTTATGGGGCTGCGTACATCACGGCAGTTTTTTAATTTCAATTGCAGAGTAAATAATATATCATATTGTGATATATTGTCCAGCCTGTAGATATCCGTCGAATGGTGCCAGTTGAACAGTAATAAGATTAAGTAGCCCATGCGGATGGAAAATAAGTCATCAGATGGCGGCACAATGCGCCCTCTCAAAATCTATAGCAATAAAGCTGCGACGGCGATGCCTTTATGCAAGGACTTGATAGACTAGCGATGCTAGTCCGTGGTGACTTTCCTGTTACTTGAGGGGGTGAATACCTAGCAAAACAGTGCCCAATGGGAAATGGGCGGCACCGTTACTATTAATAAAATGATGTGTTAAGACTACATATGCACCGCATTACTTACTATACGATAGTCCCACGGATGACTCCTCGAATCTCCTCTTCGTTGCTCCATCAGGATGAAAAGAGCGACGTCTTTATAAGTCCACATATCAGACTTTGCGGCTATACCGCAATGGCTCATATAGACTCGGAATCTCTAGCACGAGCTTTCGCAGAAGCATGTACTCCATTTCTCCAAAAGCGCTACGGAATCGAGACGATGCTAATGATAGAAAGCCGCTGGGAAATCTCTGAAAGAGATAAAATACTAAAGCGAATCCAGGATGATTCAGAGATTATTCGTAAACGCTTGGCCACTGGGAATTTTTCACCTAACAAATCACGGTAAAACACCTGCCATTCAATATGGGGAATGAATAAGCCGCGCGATGACGTTGGTGGCACCCGTACTGATTCTGCGCCCTCTAAGTCAACCAGCTTGGTTTATAAGGGAAGAATTGTTGGATTAGAATCATAGTGCGTGTGAAGATTACCGAATTTAAGCTCCTCCACCACATCCGGCATATACCCCGTTGATTTGAACTTGAAGGCGATCTCTCCGATAAACTTTCTGGAGCTTCTACTGGCAATTCCTGAATCAGGATTCCATTCCCAATTCCTTTGCGCTAGGAATCTTGAAAACTCCTTGCAGGCCCAACAATTCATTACGGTGCGCACTCGCAATTTTTTTTACTAATTTGTTACCTTCTGGTGTGAGATATATCTCTACCTCGCGCCTGTCGACAGTGCCTTGCTGCCGATATAACAATCCCAGTTTTTCGCAACGCGAGGCTAAAGATACGACACCGTTATGGTGGGTTTGCAACCTCTGGGCAAGTTCGCCGATCGTCGCCCATTCACGACCTTTATATCCTTTGACATGAAGCAACAATAGATATTGCAGATTTGTGACGCCGAACTCATGTGTAATATCCTCGCTAAACCGCTCAAAAATACGCAGTTGATGACGGAATTCTGAGAGGACCTCAAATTCTTCTTTAGTGGGGATTTTTTTCGCCATGTTTATCGCAGATAGATAAATGTCGCTGGGAAACTAACATTTTCCTTTTAAGAATTCATTGGAATAATCGTTTGCTGTTATCAGCATAACTTGCTTACTTCCTACGAAATCACTAGAAACTTTTTGATTGTTGTTCGTGCTTAGTTAGCAAAAACTATTCTCCCGTTCAAGCAACATACATGGACGCCCACTTTTGCCAAGCTTTCAATCGATGATGGGTCGAAGGTAAAGATTGCAGCCATACATCCGGATTTTTGGTGAGGCTCTCGCCTCTATCCCTGATGGAATTCGCTGAGTAGCTCCTGATCACGGGGGCGCACTTTATGTGCTGTGTTACTTTCAGGTTCTGCTACTCACGGTCTGACCAGTCTCGCCATCACTTCATGATTGCCTGTGCAATCGTTGGAACTCCTTAACTCGTTATTACTCGGGGTTTGCTCAACCGACCCGGTTATGCTCCGGCAACGACGGCACCGGGGTGTAATCGGGTCGGAACATTCTGTCCTTGGCCAGGAGCGCCCACACGACCCGGGCATTCTTATTGGCTAGGGCCACTGCTGCTACGTTCTTGTTGCGCCTGGCTATCAGCTTTCTCAGCCAACCATCTGGCTCGGCTTTATTCTTCGCAAACCGGATTACTGATCTCGCTCCGTGGATCAGCAAGGTGCGCAGATAGGTATCTCCGCGCTTGCTGATGCCCAGCAGAGTTTGCTTGCCTCCGCTGGAGTTCTGCCTGGGCACCAATCCCATCCAAGCCGCCAACTGACGGCCATTTTTGAATTCCTTTGCGTTGCCCACGGTTGCCGCAATTGCACTGGCCGTGATCGGGCCAATTCCAGAAATCTCTGCCAGCTTCCGACTGGCTTCGTTTTCACGGTGCCATAACTGAATCTGCTTCTCCATCTCATCTACCTGACGATCCATTTCCTTCAGGTTCTCTGTCAGTCGCTCCAGCAAGTTTCGCATCATGCCAGGCAAGCCGTTCTCGCCATCCTCCAGAATCTCCGGTATCCATTTCACAATCGAGAGGATCCCCTGTGGTATCACGATTCCAAACTCAGAAAGCAACCCGCGTATCTGGTTCGCCTGCGCGGTTCTCGCCTTAACAAATCCCTGACGTGCCCGGTGCACCGACAGGATCGCTTGCTGCTCAACCGTCTTCGCCGGGACAAAGCGCATGTTCGGCCTGCTCACCGCTTCGCAGATCGCCTCCGCATCCGCCACGTCGTGCTTGTTTGTCTTCACGTATGGCTTGACGAACTGTGGGGCCATCAGCTTCACTGTATGACCGTATACTTCCAGTTTCCTTGCCCAGTGATGCGCACTGCCGCAGGCTTCCATCCCAATTAGGCACGGCTCCATATTTGCAAAGAACTCCGCCATCTCTGCGCGCTTCAACTGCTTGCGCAACACAGCACGGCTTTGTTCATCTATGCCGTGAATCTGAAATACCGCCTTTGCCAAATCAATACCAACTGTCGTAATCTTCATGTCGGACGCCCCTTTCTAATTTAGTGATCGTAAAGCCATCACTACTTTGGCACTCAGATGCCGTTTTAGGAAGTGGGCGTCCATTCCATTACGGGGGCTACAAATACACAGATCGCAATTTAGCAGGAAAATCCAAACTCTGCTAAAGAGGGCAACATTAGGATGAATTTAAGAGGGAAACCAATCTGAAGTTGATCTGGCGTATTCCCGCTATTCGTCAATATATCTTCTGGCAAATGGTAGTAGTTCGCCAACGACCGGTTGAATTCGCAGCACTTAGCAGACATTCACTCCTCCGATATAAAGAGCTAGTTGCTTGCCATTTTGCGCACCACTTCGGCGATGCGCTGTGCGGATCGTTCAACCAACTGCTGGTCTTCCCCTTCCACCATCACGCGCAGCAATGGCTCGGTGCCGGACGGACGCAGCAGCACGCGACCTTTTCCATTCAGTGTCTGTTCGGCATCAGCGACCGCGGCCTTGACCTGATTATGACCGAGGCAATCAACACCCTTGTTCACTTTTACATTGATGAGCACTTGCGGATACATGTGCAGATCGCTCGTCGCCTCTTGCAGGGTTTGCTTGTTCACTCGCAATGCGTGCAGCACTTGCAGCGCGGAGATGATGCCGTCGCCGGTGCTGTGTTTGTCCAGACAAATGATGTGGCCGGAATTTTCGCCGCCGAGTTGCCAGCCTTGTTGCTGCAATAATTCCATCACGTAGCGGTCGCCCACCCTGGCGCGCTTGAACGGAATGCCCAGCTTCTGCATCGCATGCTCGAACGCCAGGTTGGTCATCAGCGTACCGGCCACACCGCCATGCAACAGGCCTTGCGCCTGACGATGCTTGGCGATCACGTACAGCAACTGGTCGCCGTCATAGAGTTTTCCCGCACTGTCCACCATCACCAGCCTGTCGCCGTCGCCGTCCAGCGCGATGCCGATATCCGCCTTGTGCTCGATCACCGCCTTGCGCAGTTGATCCGGTGCGGTCGCGCCGTAACCATCGTTGATGTTCCTGCCGTCGGGTTGCGCGCCGATGGCGACGACATCGGCACCGAGTTCGTGGAACACGTGGCGCGCGATGTGGTAAGTCGCGCCGTGCGCGCTGTCCACCACGATCTTCAGGCCGCGCAAATCCAGCTCGGCGGGGAAAGTGCTCTTGCAGAATTCGATATAGCGGCCGACAGCGTCATCGATGCGCTTGGCTTTGCCCAGCCCGTCCGAGGGGTTGGTTTGCATGGGCTTATCCAATTCCACTTCGATGGCCCGCTCGGTTTCGTCCGGCAGCTTGGTGCCATGAGCGGAGAAGAACTTGATGCCGTTATCCTCGAACGGGTTGTGCGACGCGGAGATCACGATGCCGGCCTGCAAGCGCAATGCGCGGGTAAGATAAGCCACAGCCGGGGTCGGCACCGGCCCGGCCAGATACACATCAATACCTGCCGCGATCAAGCCGGCTTCCAAAGCCGATTCCAGCATGTAACCGGAGATGCGCGTGTCCTTCCCGATCAACACGCCGGTGCGTTCGCCGCGCGTGTCACTCACACTCGCCAGCACCTTGCCGGCCGCATAGCCCAGATGCATCACAAACTGCGGCGTGATCGGATGTTCACCGACCCGCCCGCGTATCCCGTCAGTACCAAAATATTTTTTGCTCACCCTGGCTCCCCATTCACCACATCAAATACTTTCAAGCAGGGCAAGAAGCAGGTCGGGCTCTGCCCGACATGGTGGGCAGAGCCCATCCTACGCCGCTCCATTCACCGCTTGCCAAACTTTCAATGCATCCACCGTCGCACGCACATCATGCACGCGCACAATGTCAGCCCCGCGCTGCACCGCGATCAGCGCGGCAACCACACTGGCATGCACGCGATGACCCGTATCCTGACCGGTAATCGCACCCAGCATGGATTTGCGCGAAAGGCCGGCCAATACCGGCACACCCAGTTCGGTCAGCCTTTTTAATTCGCCCAGCAAAGCGAGATTATGCGCCAAGGTCTTGCCAAAGCCAAAGCCCGGATCGATCACGATGCGGTTGCGTTGAATCCCGGCGGCTTCGGCAGCCGCGATGCGCTCGCGCAAAAACGCGCAGACTTCGGCGACCACGTTTTGATAATGGGGTTGTTGCTGCATGGTTTGCGGATTGCCTTGCTTGTGCATCAGGCACACGGCAACATTGCCGGCGGCAACCGCATTCATCGCAGCGGCATCTTGCAGCGCATTGATGTCATTGACCATCAGCGCGCCGGCAGCGATCGCCGCCTGCATCACTTCCGGCTTGAAGGTGTCGATTGAAATTGGCACTGGGGGAATCGGCGCGGACACGCCGCACAAGGCTTCGATGACAGGCAATACCCGGTCCAGCTCCTCTTGAACACCGACCGGATGAGCTCCGGGCCGTGTGGACTCGCCGCCGATATCGAGGATGTCCGCGCCCTCGGCGATCAGCTGTTGCGCATGGGCCAGCGCGGCATCACGTTGCAGATGGCGCCCGCCATCGGAGAACGAATCGGGCGTGACATTGACGATGCCCATGACCAGAGGCCGGGACAGATCGAATCGGAAGGAACCACAGTGGAGGAACATTCAAAACAGATACAAGACACAAGATGCAAGATGCAAGGAAAACCAAGGAACTCTTGTACCTTGAACCTTGAACCTTGCTTCTTGCATCTGTTTCAGGTTTCCTGCGCAGGTTGCGTAGGCGTAGCGGCCGGAGCAGCCGGAGCCTGGTCCTGAGGCGGTTGCGGAGCCTGGCTGCTTTGTGCCGGCTTGGGCGGACGTGGTGAATTACCAGCCATGATGTCGTTGATCTGATCGGCATCGATGGTTTCCCACTCCAGCAAAGCCTTGGTCATCGCCTCGATCTTGTCGCGATTGGCCTCGATCAGACTGCGCGCCAGCGCGTATTGCTGATCGATGATACGACGTATCTCCGCATCCACCTGCTGCATGGTTGCTTCAGAAATATTCTTGTGTGTGGTGACCGAACGCCCCAAAAACACCTCGCCTTCGTTTTCGCCATACACCATGGTTCCAAGCGCATCCGACATCCCCCACTGGGTCACCATGCTCCGCGCCATGGCAGTGGCACGTTCGAAATCGTTCGAAGCGCCGGTGGTCATCTGGTGCATGAAGATCTCTTCGGAGATACGTCCGCCGAACAACACGGCGATGGTATCGAGTATGCGATTCTTGTCCATGCTGTAGCGGTCTTCCGCAGGCAACTGCATGGTCAATCCCAGCGCACGGCCGCGCGGGATGATGGTCACCTTGTGTACCGGATCGGTCTTGGGCAGCAGCTTGGCGACTACCGCATGGCCCGACTCGTGATAGGCGGTGTTGCGGCGTTCTTCCTCAGGCATCACCATGGAGCGGCGTTCCGCCCCCATCATGATCTTGTCCTTGGCCGACTCGAAATCGTCCATCTCGACGAAACGCTTGCCGCGCCGCGCCGCGAACAAGGCCGCCTCATTGACCAGGTTCGCCAGGTCTGCGCCGGACATGCCCGGCGTGCCGCGCGCCAGAATATCGGCCTTCACATCCGGGGCGACCGGCACCTTGCGCATATGCACCATCAAAATCTGTTCGCGGCCGCGAATATCCGGCAACGGTACGACCACCTGGCGATCGAAACGGCCCGGGCGCAACAGCGCGGAGTCCAGCACATCAGGACGGTTGGTCGCGGCGATCACGATCACCCCGCTGGCGCCCTCGAAACCATCCATTTCCACCAGCAGCGCGTTCAGTGTCTGCTCGCGCTCGTCATTGCCGCCGCCCAGCCCCGCGCCGCGTTGCCGGCCCACCGCATCGATCTCGTCGATGAACACGATGCACGGCGCCTGTTTCTTGGCCTGCTCGAACATATCGCGCACGCGAGCTGCGCCCACGCCGACAAACATCTCGACAAAGTCGGAACCGGAGATCGAGAAGAACGGCACCTTGGCTTCGCCGGCGATCGCTTTCGCCAGCAGCGTCTTGCCGGTTCCGGGATTGCCCACCAGCAGCACGCCGCGCGGGATGCGCCCGCCGAGATTCTGGAATTTGGACGGGTCGCGCAGGAAATCGACCAGCTCGGACACTTCTTCCTTGGCCTCATCGCAACCCGCCACATCCGCGAACGTGAAGCGTTCCTTGCTCTCGTCGAGCATGCGCGCACGCGACTTGCCGAACGAGAATGCGCCGCCCTTGCCGCCGCCCTGCATCTGGCGCATGAAGAACACCCACACGGCGATCAGCAAGATCATCGGGAACCACGACACGAAGATATTCATCAGGAAGGACGGCTCTTCTTCCGGCTTGGCTTCAATGCTCACGCCATTTTTCAACAGATCGGAAACCATCCACAGATCGCTGGGCGCATAGCTGGTAATACGCTTGCCATCGGCAGTCGTCGCCTTCAGGGTGCGGCCTTCGATGACCACCTTGGTGATATGTCCCTGCTTCACTTCATCGAGGAACTGGGAATAGTCGAGCTGCGACTGCGTAGTCTGCTGCTGGCGGGTATTGAATTGATTGAATACGGTCATCAGCACCAGGGCGACGACCATCCAGATTGCAATGCTCTTAAAGTTGTTCAAAATAACTCCTTAAACGACGCGCCCCATGATTGATGCAATGGCTGCCGAGGTTGTTCATTAGACTATGTATTGCGCTATTACTCAAGCTTTCCGCTACCCAGCAAATACACCTCGCTGCTGCGATCGCGCGATGCCTTGGGCTTGCGCGTCACCACCCTGGCAAAATGGCTGCGCATCAGCTTGAGAAAATCCTCGAACCCCGCACCCTGAAACACCTTCACCAGAAAACTCCCGTCCGGCTTCAGATGTTCGAGCGCAAATTCCATCGCCAGTTCCGCAAGATGCATCGCACGCGCCTGATCTGCAGATGCCACACCGGACATATTGGGTGCCATATCGGAAATTACAAGCCCCACCGGTTTGCCGTGCAACAAATCCTCCAGCTGCTTGAGCACGGCCTGCTCGCGGAAATCACCCTGGATGAAATCCACCCCGGCCAGCGGATCCAGCGGCAACAGATCCAGCGCGATCACTTTACCGCCCCGCCCCACCCTGGCTGCCGCGACCTGCGACCAGCCGCCCGGGGTCGCGCCCAGGTCCACCACCACAGTGCCGGGCTTGAACAAGCGGTCTTTGGCATCGATCTCCAGCAGCTTGTAGGCAGCACGCGAGCGGTAGCCCTCCTTCTGCGCAAGCTGCACAAACGGGTCGTTGACATGCTCGCGCATCCATTGTTTGCTGGTTTTGGAAGGCTTCATCGTTTAGAATCGGGCCTTATTCAAAAAGGCCATTATGTTATCCCTTACAGTATCCGAACGCCTCGCCCTGAAAGGCCGCGCACAAGCGCTAAGTCCGACGGTGATGATAGGCAATGCGGGTTTGACCGAATCAGTGCTGAAAGAAATCGCGCTGACGCTGAAAACCCATGAACTCATCAAGATTCGCGTCATGAGCGATGATCGTGCGTTGCGCGCAACCATGCTGGAAAGCATCTGCACTCGATTAGAAGCTGCTGCTGTGCAACACATCGGCAAGATCCTGGTGATCTACAAACCCAACCCAGACGCGCACCTGATCGAACTCAAGAAAATGCCGCGCCACAAAGGCAAAAAGCCGCTGACCAAGAAGCAGCTGGGAAATCGATAAAAGCTTGTAGCCTGTAGCTTGTGGCAGGTAGCCGCCCCAGGTTTTGCTACAAGCCGCCAGCTACCGGCTGCAAGCTAGATATACTGCACCTCAACCACTTCATATTCCCGCACCCCGCCCGGCGCCTGCACCTCGGCGATATCGCCGCTGCTTTTGCCGATCAGCGCGCGCGCAACTGGGGAGCTGATGGAAATCTTGCGGTGCCTGATGTCCGCCTCGTCATCACCGACAATCTGGTAAGTGACCACATCCCCATTGTTCACATCCTCCAGTATCACGGTCGAACCGAACACACAGCGCCCATCGGCATTGAGTGACTTGGGATCGATGATCTGCGCGCTGCCCAGCTTGCTTTCCAGCTCCACGATACGGCCTTCGACGAACGACTGCCGTTCCTTTGCGGCATCGTATTCGGCATTTTCCGACAAGTCGCCTTGTGCGCGCGCTTCCGCGATCGCATTGATCACCTTGGGGCGCTCCACCGTCTTGAGGTTATGCAGCTCCTGGCGCAATTTTTCAGCGCCCACAACGGTCAATGGGATTTTGCTCATATTGAAACTCTCTTAGTCGTTAGTTATTAGTCGTTAGACGTTAGTTGGTTGTCGCTTGACCAGCGACTTGCCGGGGTGTTTTTCCGGCTTATAACCAGCCACTCGGTCACCATTTTTCGGTGACTGAGTGGATTGGCTATAACCAACAACTTGGCAACCGTCTTTTGGTTGCTTAGTTGGATGGCTAGTTGTTTCACCAGTAGTTTCATCAGTCGAATGGCCATGCAAAGCTCGCGTTGTTTTAACTTAAGACTAACGACTAGCGACTAGCCTTTTGTGTTGACTCTGCAAATCATAAACGCTCAGTGCGGTCAAATGCCGCATCCCGACACAGGCGGCGCGTGCGCCGGCCAGCGTGGTGTAATAAGTGACTCTGCCCTGCAACGCAGCATGCCGTATCGAATAGGAATCGCGCATCACCGAAGGCTTGCTGTCCACGGTGTTGACGATCAGGCTGACTTCGCCATTCTTGATCATGTCAACGATGTGCGGACGTCCTTCGGCCACCTTGTTCACCACTTCGACCGCCACGCCCGCTGCGCTGATCACCGCCGCCGTGCCACGCGTTGCCCGCAGCGTAAATCCCAGTTGCACCAGCGAACGGGCTATTTCCACCACCCCGGATTTGTCCGCATCGCGCACGCTGATGAATACTTTACCATCTTTCGGCAGTTTCACACTGGCAGCCAGTTGTGATTTTACAAAGGCTTCGGCGAATGTATCGCCCACGCCCATCACTTCGCCGGTGGATTTCATTTCCGGCCCGAGGATGGTATCCACACCGGGGAACTTGATGAACGGGAACACCGCTTCTTTCACCGAGTAATAGGGAGGAATCACCTCCCTGGTGACGCCCTGTTGCGCCAGACTTTGCCCGGCCATGCAACGCGCCGCGATCTTCGCCAGCGGCATGCCGGTCGCCTTGGAAACGAACGGCACAGTGCGCGACGCGCGCGGATTCACTTCCAGCACATACACCGTTTCGCCCTGTATCGCGAACTGCACATTCATCAGCCCGACCACGTTGAGCGCTTTGGCCATCGCCACAGTCTGGCGGCGCAATTCGTCCTGCAATGCGCTGGACAGGCTGAACGGCGGCAGCGAGCACGCCGAGTCACCGGAATGCACGCCGGCTTGCTCGACGTGTTCCATGATGCCGCCGATGATGACTTCTTTGCCGTCGGATACCGCATCCACGTCCACCTCGATCGCATCGTCCAGAAAGCGATCCAGCAGGATCGGCATACGCTCCGGATAAGTCTTGGACATCTCCGCCGCATCTCGCATGTAGCGTTCCAGGTCAACCTGCGCATGGATGATTTCCATCGCGCGCCCGCCCAGAACGTTGGAAGGACGCATCACCAGCGGATAACCGATCTCCGCAACGCCCGCGATGCCTTCTTCGACACTGCGCGCGGTGCGATTGGGCGGCTGTTTCAGATTCAGCTGGTGCAGCATCTGCTGGAAGCGCGCGCGGTCTTCCGCGCAATCGATCATGTCCGGGGTGGTGCCGATGATAGGCACGCCGTTCTTTTCGAGTCCATGCGCCAGACCCAGCGGAGTCTGCCCGCCGTACTGCACGATCACGCCGATCGGCTTTTCCACCGCCACCACTTCCAGCACATCCTCGAGTGTCAGCGGCTCGAAATACAGGCGATCCGATGTATCGTAGTCCGTGGACACGGTCTCCGGATTGCAGTTGACCATGATGGTTTCGTAGCCATCCTCGCGCATCGCGAGCGCGGCATGCACACAACAGTAATCGAATTCGATGCCCTGCCCGATACGATTCGGCCCGCCGCCCAGCACCATGATCTTCTTGTTGCCGGTCGGTTGCGCTTCGCATTCCTCCTCGTAGGTGGAATACATATAGGCGGTGTTGGTGGCGAACTCGGCGGCACAGGTATCGACGCGCTTGAACACCGGACGCACGCCCAGCGCATGCCGGTAAGCGCGCATTGCGCCGGCATCGGTACCCAGCAACTTTGCCAGGCGCGCATCGGCAAAACCGCTGCGCTTCAAGGAACGCAACTCATCCGCGCCCAGACTTTCCAGCGTGCGGCTGGCCAGGGATTTTTCCTGTTGTATCAGGTCTTCGATCTGCACCAGGAACCACGGGTCGATCTTGCTCAGCGCGTGCACTTCATCCACGCTCATGCCCAGGCGCAGCGCATCCGCCACTGCCCAGATACGGTCCGGCCCCGGACTGCCCAGTTCCGAAGAAATCGATTCGATATTACTGAATTTTTCATCCAGTCCGTGCACGCCGACTTCCAGGCCGCGCAACGCTTTCTGGAACGACTCCTGGAACGTGCGCCCGATCGCCATCACCTCGCCCACCGATTTCATCTGCGTGGTCAGGCGGTCATTGGCCTGCGGGAATTTTTCGAACGCGAAACGCGGGATCTTGGTCACCACATAATCGATGGTCGGCTCGAACGAGGCCGGGGTCGCGCCGCCGGTGATATCGTTCTTGAGTTCGTCCAGCGTGTAACCCACCGCCAGCTTGGCCGCGATCTTGGCGATCGGGAAGCCAGTCGCCTTGGACGCCAGCGCTGAGGAGCGCGACACACGCGGGTTCATCTCGATCACCACCATGCGCCCGTCTTCCGGGTTGACGGCGAACTGCACGTTGGAGCCGCCGGTATCCACGCCGATCTCGCGCAGCACCGCGATACTCGCGTCGCGCATGATCTGGTATTCCTTGTCGGTCAGCGTCTGCGCCGGCGCGACCGTGATCGAGTCGCCGGTATGCACGCCCATCGCATCCAGGTTTTCGATCGAGCAGATGATGATGCAATTGTCGTTGCGGTCGCGCACCACTTCCATCTCGAATTCTTTCCAGCCGAGCAGCGATTCCTCGATCAGCAGCTCGCGCGTCGGCGATGCTTCCAGGCCGCGCTCGCAGATCTCGACGAACTCTTCGCGGTTGTAGGCGATGCCGCCGCCGCTGCCGCCCATCGTGAAGGACGGGCGGATCACGGTCGGGAAGCCCATCACTTGCTGCACCTGCAACGCTTCTTCCATGCTGTGCGCGATCGCCGAGCGCGCCGATGCCAGCCCGATCTCGGTCATCGCCAGTTTGAATTTTTCGCGGTCTTCGGCTTTGTCTATCGCATCGCGCGACGCGCCTATCATCTCGACGCTGTATTTTTCCAACACGCCGTGTTTGGCCAGATCGAGCGCGCAGTTCAGCGCGGTCTGCCCGCCCATCGTCGGCAGGATCGCATCAGGCTTTTCCTTGGCGATGATCTTCTCCACCATCTGCCAGGTGATCGGCTCGATGTAGGTGACATCCGCCATTTCCGGGTCGGTCATGATGGTAGCCGGATTGCTGTTGACCAGGATAACCTTGTAACCTTCTTCGCGCAGCGCCTTGCAGGCTTGCGCGCCGGAGTAATCGAATTCGCAGGCCTGGCCGATGATGATCGGGCCGGCGCCAATGATCAGGATGCTTTTAATGTCGGTACGCTTAGGCATTCTTGTTCTTCTCCATCATCGTCTGTGCATTTGCGTGCTCCATGAGCCCTATGAAGCGATCAAACAGGGGCGCGATGTCGTGCGGACCGGGCGATGCTTCAGGGTGGCCCTGGAAGCAAAACGCGGGTTGGTCGGTACGGGTGAATCCTTGCAACGAACCGTCGAACAGCGACACGTGCGTGACGCGGCAATTGGCCGGCAATGAAGTCACGTCGACTGCGAAGCCGTGATTTTGCGAGGTGATCATCACCTGCTTTGTGTCGAGGTCTTGCACCGGGTGGTTTGCGCCATGATGGCCGAACTTCATCTTCATTGTCTTGGCGCCGGATGCCAGCGCCATGATTTGTTGACCGAGGCAGATGCCGAAGGTCGGGATGCCGCGCTCGATCAATTCCCTGGTCGCGGCGATCGCATAGTCGCAAGGCTCCGGATCGCCGGGGCCGTTGGACAGAAAGATCCCATCGGGATTCAGGGCGAGCGCATCGGCGGCCGAGGCTTGCGCCGGCAGCACGGTAACCTTGCAGCCGCGTGCAGCCAGCATGCGCAGGATGTTGAACTTGACGCCGTAATCGAATGCGACCACGTGAAACTTCGGCTTGGTTTGCTGGCCGTAGCCGTCGCCCAAGGTCCATTCAGTCTCGGTCCACTCGTACGCTGTGGCGGTCGACACCACCTTGGCCAGATCCATGCCGGCCAGGCCGGGAAAGGAATTGGCCAGTTCCAGCGCTTTCGCGGCGGTGGCATCTGCGCCGGCCACTATGGCGCCGCTCTGTGCGCCTTTTTCGCGCAGGATGCGTGTCAATTTGCGGGTATCGATGCCGGCGATGCCGACAACGTTTTCGCTTTTCAGATAATCCGACAGGCTTTGCGTCGAGCGAAAGTTCGACGCCAACAAAGGCAAATCCCTGATAATCAAACCTGCTGCATGAATACGGAACGACTCGACGTCTTCCGGATTAACACCGGTATTGCCGATATGCGGATAAGTCAGTGTGACAATTTGGCGGCTATAGCTGGGATCGGTGAGGATTTCCTGATAACCCGTCATGGCGGTATTGAATACCACTTCACCGGTCGTTTGACCGAGTGCGCCAATCGAAAAACCTTGAAAAATCGACCCGTCTGCAAGCGCTAGGATGGCCGGTGTGGTGTGGCCAGAAAAAAATGGCGGCAAGGGTAACTCCTGATGTTGTTACCGCCGCTGCGCCGCGCCAGAACGACCGCCAGGAGCCCGCGGAGCTTTCGCTTTTGGGTTGTCGATGGAGTCTTTTTGGGACGAAATGGAAGGTGGTATGCGCTACGGCGGAGTGAATTTAGCTAAACCGAGCGATTATAGCGCAGAACCGACCTTCTCAGCAAGCTGGCAAGCCGTGCCACGCGCGGATGGCAGTCAACCGGCCGCGCGCGATTCACGGCTTACGTTACACGTCCAGCGCGGCGATGCCGGCTTTGGCGACCTGCGCATCTTCCGCCGATTTCACGCCTGACACACCAACTGCGCCGAGGCATTGGCCATTGACCATGATCGGTACGCCACCCTCCAGCATGCCTTCCAGATTCGGGGCGGTCATGAACGAGAAGCGTCCATTGTTGATCATGTCTTCGTAAATCTTGGTTTCGCGGCGTCCGAGCGCGGCTGTTTTTGCTTTGGCCGGCGCGATATCGACCGAAATCGGAGCGGCGCCATCCTGGCGTTGCAGCCAGAGCAGGTGGCCGCCATCATCCACGATCGAAATGGTCACCGCCCAGCCGTTTGTAGTCGCTTCGGCCTCAGCTGCTGCGGCAATTTTTTTGACGTCGTCGAGCGTCAACACTTGCTTGGATTGCATCATGCGTCCTTGTTTTCAAAAGACGGAATTGTACGATACTCGCGCCCCTCGCAACTTAATGCTTTTCGCGCTGCATCATCAGGTCGACCAACGGTTTCAGTTCAGCCGACAATTCGCCCATGTGCATGAGGACCTTGTCTTCCCTGCCTTCTTTCATCCAGCGCAGCATTGTCACGATGTCCGGCGCAGTAGCGCGCGCCTCGGTCGGCAAAGCTGCGGGCACGATGTCCGGCTCGACCGACGTCGGCCCCCGCAGGAAAGCCGCTTCTTCCTCCGGACCGACGACCCCGGATACGGCGTGGTCGATGCCGAGCACCGCGCGCCGCTGCGCAATGGTGCGCAACGCGGTCAAGTTCAACGCGGCCGCATCGCCATCCGCACCGAATTCGGATAACGAAACCATGCCGCAACTTGCCACGATCGGCATGCTATCGCC
>DHIV01000126.1:19398-38202 GCA_002403995.1 Gallionella sp. UBA4737
GCCACGATCGGCATGCTATCGCCGGTGACCAGCTTCGCGTTCGCGATTGCCGCGCAGACACGCTGAGCAAAGTTGCGGGCGGATTCGAATTGGATATTGCCTGTCGCCAGAGTAAATTCCGCGTCTCCGGTCTTGGCGACACAATCGGATTGCCGCACGGTCCTCTGCAATAGTTCGCCGATCGCGTTGATGACGCTTGGCGGTGGCGCCGCAAGTTGGGTCAGATCGCCGCGCCGCAACGCGACGCAGGCATTGAGGATGACGAAGTTTTTGCCGTGGAGTATGGCGTTTTCCAACATGACGCCGGCCTGTTCTTTCAGCATGGCGAGCGATGGCAGTGCAAACGTCAGACCGCCCTGCGTATTTTGGAACAAGGCTTCCAGATTACGTTCGATTTCATCCTGCGTCGCCACCAGTTTCGACAGGACATCAAGACGTGAGAGTAGTTGCGCGGTGCCGATGCCCTTGGTAATGAGATCGGTGGCACCGGCCGCCTTGGCGCGGTCGCGCTCCTCCTGCTCGTCGCTGCCGGAGACGACTACCACCGGAACATTGCGGATGCGGCTGATTTTCGATGCGCGAATTCTTCGCAGCAAGCCGTATCCATCCAGTTTCGGCATCGTGAGGTCGGTAATGACGACGCGAATGTTTGGATCAAGCAGCAAGATTTCCCAGGCTTGCTCGCCATCCAGCGCCTCGCGGAATTCGAACAAACCTTCGATATGTTTGATCAGCGTGGCGCGCACGATGCGCGAGTCGTCTGCGATCAAGACCCGCGGTTTGATGGAAATATCGAGCGATGTATTCTTCAGCATTCTGGCTGGCCTTTCTTTGTGACTAGCATAACGCTTGGCAATAAATTTTGACAGCTTTACCGGATTCACTTACATTTGCTTGGTCACCCTGAACAAAATTGCCATGATGACAATAAATAGACCGCCGGCAGTCCGACATCACCTTCTCGCAGGGCTCCTTGCGCTGGCGCTCGTCTCGTCCGCATGGGGTACGGAAACGCCGTCCGCCGTCCCTGTCACGGCGCTCGGCAAGCTGCATGAATTCACCAATCGCGCATCGGAACTGGCGCTGAATGCGATGGGCATGCTCGGCATCCGTTACAAATATGGCGGCAACACACCGGAGAACGGACTCGACTGCAGCGGACTGGTGCGCTATGTATTCAAGCAGGCATGGGGTGCGGAGTTGCCGCGCACCTCGCATGAAATCAGTCAAGTCGGGCAGCGTATCGAGAAGCAGGATTTGCGGCCGGGTGACCTTGTCTTTTACAACACCCTCAGACGCGGGTTTTCACACGTAGGCATTTACCTTGGCGACCATAAATTCATCCATTCGCCTTCCGCCGGCGGCGAAGTGCGGATCGAAGACATGGACTTGCGTTATTGGAAGAAGCGTTTTAATGGTGCACGCCGCATGACCGATCCCGGCCAACACGTAGCGGCCGATATCGGCGGCGAACCACAGAGTCAATAGACGTTTATTGCTGCTCGCGTTTGGCCTTGAGCTTTTGCTTGAGCTCCGCCATGGCGCCAAACGCGGCTCGCTCGCCGGCCAGGATCGCCAGGTTGCGCCCCTCGAAATCGCCGCCCTTCATCGCGCCCAACCGTGGCTGAATCACCACATCGGCTTCCTTCAGCTCCTGCCGATTGATACTCTGGCCCATGATTGCGAAGGTTTGCAGCAGCACGTCGAGCGAACTGCTTGCCTGTTGCGCGTCGGGCTGCGCGGAGATATTGACCGCGATCACAAAATCCGCTCCCATGTCGCGCGCAAATCGAACCGGCACCGGCGATACCAATCCTCCGTCGACGTACGTGCGGCCGCCGATCTTGACAGGCTGGAAAATGCCGGGAACCGCGGAAGATGCACGCACCGCAAGACCCGTGTTGCCGCGCTGGAACAGGATCGGCACGCCGGTATGAATATCGGTCGCCACCACGCCAAACGGAATTTTCAGTTTCTCGATGGGCGTGTTGTTGAGCGTCTTGTTGACGTAATTCTCCAACGCCTCACCCTTGAGCACGCCGCTGGAACTCGCGAAAAATGGCACCGACCAATCCGATATCGCCGCTTCATCCATATCCAGTGCCAGTTTATTCAACGCAAAGCCGTTGTTCCCCGCCGCGTACAGCGCACCGACCAGGCTGCCAGCGCTAGTGCCAACCACGATGTCGGGCACGATGCCCTGTGACTCGAGCGCCTTGATCACGCCAATATGCGCGAAGCCGCGTGCCGCGCCGCCGCCCAGCGCGAGTCCGATTTTGATATGGCGCTGGACGGCCGGCTGCTCGGCGATATGGCTTGCGGCGGGCGCGGCGATTATCGGTGCGGTCGGCAGGCTGGTTCTGCAGGCGCTCAAAAACAAAGCCGCCGATGCAGCAAGAATCGGGAATAGCCGGATTGGCAACATAGGATGACGGCATCGGGGGATGACGCAAGAATTCAGAACGGGGATTGCGATTGTAGCGCATTGCGGTGCGCCAAGACACCGCGGCGATACTCGGATGGAGCAAGCTACCGGTGTATCACCGAAGCGCCCAAGCCCTGGAGCGGCCCGAGCGGACTGTGTTCATTCTCGAACGAATGGATGCTGGGTTTTCCACTCCACATTTTATAGATGACCAGGTTCTTGTTGAGAACCACGAGCGCATCGAATTGCCATCCAGATACATCCGTTTTCCGGTCGAAATTCAAGAAATCCAGCCAAAAATTTCCGAACCGTTTACGGTCTGTCTGGGTTTGTTCAATCTCGAAGGCAAAACAAGTCTGGCGCGGGATTGCGCAAACATGCAGGGCCGGGTCCAGCACGCTGATATCGAACGAAGATGCGGCAACCAGTCGGCGCAATAAATCGGCATGCCCCAGCAAGGCGACGTTTGGTGTTGTGTCCGGATCGAAGCCGAGGATCTTCAACTCCGCCAGGGAAGTTTTTCCGGGAACGATCTTGCCGAACATCTCCAATGCCTCTGCGTAGCTGTTCCAAGGCGTCTTGGTTTCCTGCTTTCCATTCGGTAGCAGGCTCGCGCAGGCCGCCAGCGCCAGCGATATCGCCAGCACACAGGAACGATAAAGGGCGCCCAAGAACGCCGATTTGGTCCGCATACGGTACCCCCAAGATGTCGATGAAAATTGCTGGCCACAAATACAATCTAGCAGGGTTTTTCGAAAAAACCCAGTCTGTTGCGACAGAGTAGCACGCCCCCCTAGTGCGCTTCGATCGACGCTAGCGATTTCCCGCTCGATCCGGTCTTCTGGGAGGCTACCGATGGAAACCTGACGGTGAACGTGCTGCCCTGTCCCGGTTGCGACGAGATCGCGAGCGACGCGCCATGTCGCAGCAGTACGTGCTTGACGATCGCGAGTCCCAGCCCGGTACCCTGAGTTTCGCGCGAGCGGCTCTTGTCGACCCGGTAGAAACGTTCGGTCAGACGGGAAATATGATCGGCCCGGATGCCGATGCCGGTATCCTGCACGGCAAATTGCGAGCCGGCGTTGGTTCGTTCCCAACTCAGCTTGATGCTGCCGTGTTCGGGCGTGTAGCGCACCGCGTTTGAAACGAGATTGCCGAACGCGCTTCTCAATTCATCGAAACTGCCGTCGATGTCCGGTCCATCGACTTGTAGAGAAATCGTATGCTTTCCCGCCGACAGCGCGCGCGCCTCGCGCAGGATCTGGTCGAGCAGACTCGCAATGTCGACGTGCTCGGGACGCAACGGATAATCGATCGATTCCAGCCGAGTCAGCGTCAGCATGTCCTCGACCAGGTTTTGCATGCGCCGGCCCTGTTCCGTCATCAGCTTCAAATGCGCCATTCTGGTATGCGAATCGAGCTGCGGCTGCGTATGCGCAATTTCGAGAAATCCGTTGATGACCGTCAACGGCGTGCGCAGTTCGTGAGAAGCATTCGCGATGAAGTCACGCCGCATCATCTCGATGCGCTCCGATTCAGTCGCATCGTGCGTGACCAGGATCTGCCGCCGGTTTTCGAACGGGATGATTTGCATGATCAATTTGCGCTCCCTGAATGAAAGCGTCAGCGGCTGTTCATATCGGCCGAGAATGATGTAATCGATGAAGTCAGGGTTACGGATCAGGTTGGTCACTCGCATTCCCGTATCGCGATCATTCTGCAGACCAAGATGCCTTTCTGCGGCGGGATTGCACCATTCCAGAAACAACACGTCGTCCATGATAACGACGCCGTCCGGCAGCAAGTTCATCGCCTGGCGGAACCGTGCCAGCCATTCGGTCAATTCGGTGCGGTTCTTTTCGTCATCGCGCCGCAAACGATAGAGTCGCGAAAAGATGTCGGTCCATGCGCCCCAGCCGTCCGGCAGTTTCGCGCTGTCCGGATGGTCTAGCCAGTCGGCCAGTTGGTAGAGATAATGAAGTTGCACCACCACCATGGAAATCATCACCGCCAGGCCGATCAGCAAGCCAATAACTGGTCCCAGAACAAGCCAGAACAATCCGGAAACCAGCAAGACCAAGGACAGCCGCAAGGTGGCCGGCACCCAAAACAACAATTGACGGTTCATGGATTGGACGGCATCATTTTTCGGACAGCATGTAGCCGACGCTGCGTACGGTCTTGATCAGGTATTCGGCCTCTTTGAGCGCTTTGCGCAAGCGTAGCACATGCACGTCGACGGTCCGCTCCTCGATCATCACATGGTCACCCCATACCTTGTCCAGCAATTGGCCGCGTGAGAACACGCGGTCAGGGTGTGCCAGGAAGAATTTCAGCAGCTTGAATTCGGCATGGCCGATGTCGATTTTCTGGTCATGCAGGCTGACCGTGCAACTGATCGGATCCAGCTTGACCACGCCGGCCGCCATGAGGGTTTGCGCATGCTCCGGTGTCTTGCGGCGCAGCAAAGCGTTGATGCGCGCGGTCAGCTCGCGCGGCGAAAAAGGTTTCGTGATGTAATCGTCTGCACCGTGGTCAAGGCCGGCAATCTTGTCTTCTTCCATACTTTTGGCAGTGAGCATGATAATCGGCAGCTCATTGAATTGGCGATCAGCCCTGATCCGCGACAACAGCCGCAATCCGCTCTGGTCCGGCAACATCCAGTCGAGCAGGATCAAGTGCGGCATCCGCGTTTGCATGAAGTTCCAAGCGTCGGTCGCGTTATGGACGGCGGTGGAATGCCAGCCTGCTTCTTTCAGTGTGAAGCTCACCAATTCGACGATGGCAGGCTCATCCTCGACAATCAATATGGTGGTCTTGTCGGCAGCCATATTTCTTAAGCGGATTTGTCGTGTTGCGCGGTTGCATAGTCGGTGTGGCGAATATCCTTGCCCTCGACCACATAAATGACATACTCGGCAATATTCTTGGCATGATCGCCGATCCGCTCTATCGCCTTGGCCACCCACAGCGTGTCCAGCGCAGCGGAGATGGTGCGCGGATCTTCCATCATGAAGGTAATCAGGGTCCGCATGATCGAGCGAAATTCGTGATCGATGACCTGGTCCTGTGCAATCAATTGGGTCGCCTGCCTTTGATCGAGCCGCGCAAACGAATCCAGCGCGTCGTGCAGCATCTCGCTCGCGCTCGCGGCAATCACGCGCACCGTTTCATAGTGGTTGACGGTACTTACGCCGCGCTCCTGGATAGTCGTCGCGGCGCGCGCGATCTTGGTCGCCTCGTCACCGATGCGTTCGAGGTCGGTAATCACCTTGACGGTCGCCATCACGGTACGCAGGTCATTGGCCGCGGGTTGTCGCCGCACGATCAAATGGCTGCACGTATCATCCAGTGCGACTTCCATGCGATTGACGTTTTCATCCGCCTTGATGACTTGCGCCGCTTGCTGCGTGTTGCCGGTGCGAAAACACGCGATCGCGTCACGGAACTGGCTTTCCACCAGACCGCCCATCAGCAATACCTTGGAACGTATGCCCTCAAGGTCCGCATCATATTGTTTTGAAGAGTGCTCGGCTGGCATGGATTTCCTTGCTTTATCAGGGATAACTTAATTCTATAATGTTCGAGATGGAGTAATTCGTCGCAGGCCGCGCCTCGCCCACTCTGTCACGCAATCAACCAAATCGTCCTGTAATGTAATCCTGCGTTGCGGCTTTCCCCGGATTCATGAATATCTGGTCGGTTTCGCCGAATTCGACCAACTCGCCCAGATACATGTAAGCGGTGTAATCGGAGCAGCGCGCGGCCTGCTGCATATTGTGCGTCACGATCGTGATCGTGTAGTCTTCTTTCAGTTCACTGATCAGCTCTTCGATTTTCGCGGTCGAGATCGGATCAAGCGCCGATGTCGGCTCATCGAGCAGCAGCACATCGGGTTTGACTGCCACGCCACGCGCGATGCAAAGCCGCTGCTGCTGGCCGCCGGACAGACTGAGGCCGCTCTTCTGTAGCTTGTCCTTGACCTCGCCCCATAGTGCTGCTTTGTTGAGCGCCCATTCGACGCGCTCGTCCATTTCACCCTTGGGCAGATTCTCGTACAGGCGCACACCGAAGGCGATGTTGTCGTAGACCGACATGGGAAACGGAGTTGGCTTCTGGAACACCATGCCAACCTTGGCGCGCAACATATTCAGATCCTGTCCCGGTTCCAGGATATTGCGTCCGTGGTACATGATCCTGCCTTCTGCACGTTGACCCGGATATAGATCGTACATCCGGTTCAAGGTGCGCAGCAAGGTCGATTTACCGCAACCGGATGGGCCGATGAAGGCGGTCACTTTCCGTTCGTGGATATTCAGGTTGATATTCTTCAAGCCCTGAAACTGGCCGTAGAAGAAATTCAAACCGGATATTTCGATGGTCGCCTTCTTCGTGCCAGCGGACTCGGCACGCGTATCCCCGGGCAGTATGCCGGAGTCCCTTGGCGGGACGGTGATTGACATCTGAGTATTCATAACGCTCGCATGGAAGGATCAATTCTGGGTTTTCTGATGGAACAGCGTGCGCGACAGGATGTTCAATCCAAGCACGCTAAAGGTGACGATCAGCGCGCCGCCCCAGGCCAGCGCGCGCCAGTTATCGTAGGGACTCATCGCGAACTGGTAAATCACCACCGGCAGATTCGCCATCGGCGCATTCATGTTTGCGCTGAAAAATTGATTATTCAGCGCGGTGAACAACAGCGGCGCGGTTTCGCCGGAAATGCGCGCCAGCGCCAACAGGACGCCGGTCATGACACCGGCTTTCACCGCGCGCAGGCGCACCATGGTGGCGACCTTCCAGCGCGGCGCGCCGAGCGCGAAGGCCGCTTCGCGCAAACTGGTCGGTACCAGATTGAGCATATTGTCGGTTGTGCGCACGACCACTGGAATCGCGATCAAGGAAATTGCGAAACTGCCGGCCCAGCCCGAGAAATGCTTGACGTTGGCGACGTATAACGCATACACGAACAAGCCGATCACGATCGATGGCGCCGACAGCATGATGTCGGTCACGAAACGCGTGGTCTGCGCGAACCAGCTTTCTTCTCCGTATTCGGCCAGATAAATGCCGGCCAGGATGCCGATTGGCGTGCTGATCGCGGTGGCGGTCCCCACCATTAACAGGCTACCGACAATCGCATTCATCAAGCCGCCGCCATCATCGCCTGGTGCCGGCGTGGTCTGCGTGAACATCGCGATGCTCAGCGCACCGGCACCCTTGACCAGCAGCGTCAACAGTATCCACATCAAGAAGAAGATACCGATCGCCATCGCCAGAAATGATAGCGTGATGCCTATCCGGTGCACCCACAGACGCTTGCGATAAATCGGGTTCACCTGCGCGGCATTCTTCACTTCGAGCCCTCTTTTCTTTTCAGTCCCACCAGCATCAGTTTCGCGGCCGACAAGACGATGAAGGTGATCACGAACAGGATCAGTCCAAGCGCAAACAATGAAGATACGTGGAGCGGCGTGTCGGCCTCCGCGAATTCGTTAGCCAGGGTCGACGCGATGCTGTTGCCGGCCGCGAACAGCGACCAGGATAAATGATTGGCATTGCCGATGACAAAGGTGATCGCCATGGTTTCGCCCAGTGCACGCCCGAGACCCAACATGACGCCGCCGACCACGCCGATTTTCGTGTAGGGCAGAACCACTTTGCGCACGACTTCCCATTTGGTACAGCCGAGCGCGTAGGCAGACTCTTTCAGAACCGCCGGAACGACTTCAAAGACATCGCGCATGACGGATGCAATGAACGGAATAATCATGATTGCAAGGATAATCCCGGCGGTCAGGATTCCGATTCCCATCATCGGCCCCTTGAACAATTGTCCAATGACGGGCAATTGCCCGACTGTATGGGCCAGCGCAGGCTGAATCGTGTCGGCAAAGAATGGGGCAAAAATGAACAAGCCCCACATGCCGTAAATAATGCTGGGAACGCCGGCCAGCAGTTCCACCGCCGTGCCCATCGGACGGCGCAGCCAGACTGGGCAGATTTCAGTGAGAAACAGGGCGATCCCGAAGCTCACCGGGAAAGCAATCAGCAGCGCGATCAGCGAAGTCGACAAGGTGCCGACGATGGCGATCAGCGCGACGACGGCGGCGACCGCCTGGCCCTTGCCGTAGCGGGCGGCGATGAAATCGGCGATCGAGGTGATGTTCTGCGATTTCGCCAGCTGGATGACCCGGCGCAACAGCGGCGTGCAAAGCCCGATCATCAGGATAGGACCGAGATAGATCGCGAGAAAATCCACGCTGGTGCGGGTCGCGAACCCGACCGAGCCGAAGAACGTCCAGGAGGTGCAATAGATCGCCAGGGACAGCGGATAGATCAGCGCGCTGGCGCGGCCGCGCTGCGTCGGCGACAGGCGGTCGCCATAGCTCGCCACCAGAAACAGGAACCCGATGTAGCCGAAGGCGGCCGCGATCACGCCCCAGTCGTGCAGCATCGCCGCTTACTCCCTTCACATCAGGCGCGCGATTGGCCCGCGCTGCCGCTAACGACCGACGTCGCAACGGGAGTATATCCGGATCGGACNNACCGGATCCCATTCGACCGTGGTAATGAAAGCCGGGCCGAATTCGTGAAATGCGGGCCACGCGCCAATCATGAGCGCAATGATGATGCCCGCCAGGACCACAAACACACTCAGCGCGAACGCGAGCGTAATCTTGTGGAACAGGAAGTCTTGCACGCGCTGGTTGCGCATGGTGGCGAGCATCGTCTGGCTCGTCCAGCCTGCCTCGGGAGTCTTGTGATCTTGATCCATGGCAGGCATCGCGATTGATCGTGGATTTGCGCTCATATGTTGACGTCAAGACTGCGAACCGGCACCGAACGCCGCGCGAGGAATGCGACCACAATACCGACTGTATTAGCCAAGGATCTCAGAAGTTTGTTCACCCGCATGGCTATTCCTCAAGTGGACTGAAAAAGGCAGTGCAGACTGTAACGGAGAATTGTGACAGCTTTATGACTTCTTTGATGACCGGTCACAAAGCCCGTGAATAATGTGTCTTCTGTCATGGAGTTGTCACATTGAATTAATACACTGGGCGTAAAATAGTTATATAAACCAGCTGCAAGAAATGACAAAAAATTTGACGCTTAGCAATGCGGCGGTACTCGAGACCTCCGCCTCCAGCATCTACCTCGACCGCGAGCTGTCGCAACTCGCGTTCAATCGCCGCGTATTGGCGCAAGCTGAGGATGCCAACATACCGCTGCTGGAGCGACTGCGCTATCTATGCATCGTCAGCAACAATCTCGACGAGTTCTTTGAAGTCCGGATCGCCAGCCTGCTGGCGCAAAGCCGGGTTGACGGGGAATTGGTCGAGTCGCCGGCGCTGATCGCGGCGCTCGATCGCACCAGTACCGAATGCCACCAAATCGTCGCCCGGCAATACTCGATCCTGAATGACGACATCCTGCCGCAGTTACCGGCGGCCGGCATCCACTTGCTGCGCCACACTGATCGCAACGACGCGCAGCGCGCTTGGGTGAAGGCCTACTTTAACCGGGAGGTGCGCCCGTTGCTGACACCGATCGGACTCGACCCGGCTCACCCGTTTCCGCAAGTGGTCAACAAGAGCCTGAATTTCATTGTCGAATTGTCGGGCAGGGACGCGTTCGGGCGCGGCACCGCGATCGCGATCGTCAAGGCACCGCGGGTCTTGCCGCGCGTGATCCAGCTACCTCATGAGCTTTCCGGAAACGGCGTGGCTTTCTGCCTGTTGTCGTCGATTATCCATGCCCACATCACCGACATGTTTACCGGGCGCGAGGTGGTCGCTTATTCGCAATTCCGGGTCACGCGCAATAGCGACCTGTGGGTGGATGAAGAAGAGGTCAAGAATCTGCGCCAAGCATTGCAAAGCGAGCTGCAAAGCCGCAATTTCGGCGTCGCCGTGAGGCTGGAAGTCGCGCGAAATTGTCCGCATCACCTTGCCGATTTCCTGCTGGATCAGTTCTCGATCAGCAAAAACCGCCTCTATGCGGTCAATGGTCCGGTCAACATGGTGCGGCTGTCCGAATTAATCGACCGTGTCGCGACGCCCGAACTGCGCTTCCCGCCGTTTACGCCCGGCTTGCAGGCAAAACTGATCGACGCAGACATATTTGCCGTCATCAGCAGGCACGACGTCCTATTGCACCACCCTTTTCAATCGTTTCAACCGGTGGTCGAATTTATTCGTGCTGCCGCGCGCGATCCCAGCACGGTTGCAATAAAGCAAACGATCTATCGCACCGGCATGAATTCCGACCTGATGGAATCCCTGATTGAAGCAGCCCAGCACGGCAAGGAAGTCACCGTCATCGTGGAATTGATGGCGCGCTTCGACGAAGAAGCGAATATCAACTGGGCGGACCGGCTCGAGCGCGCCGGCGCGCAAGTCGTGTACGGCATCGTCGGCCTGAAGACCCACGCCAAGCTGGCGCTGGTGATCCGCCGCGAAGGGACGCGTCTGCGTTCGTACGCGCACCTCGGCACCGGCAATTATCATCCGACCACGACCAAGCTTTACACCGACTTCGGATTGCTGACTGCGCACTCGGCGTTAACCGCCGAGGTCAATGAAATATTCATCCACATGACCAGCCTGACCAAGCCGAGCAAACTGGATCACTTGTGGCTGGCGCCGTTTGCATTGCAGAAAGAAATCATCCGGGCGATCAAGAACGAAGCCAGAATCGCCCGCCTTGGCCGCCCCGGCCGCATTATCGCGAAGATGAATGCCCTGCTGGACGAATCGGTAATCCGGGCGCTCTATGCGGCTTCCTCGGACGGCGTGAAAATCGACTTGATCGTGCGCGGCGCGTGCGCGTTGCGTCCGGGCGTGCCCGGCTTGTCGGAAAACATCCGGGTGCGCTCGATCGTCGGTCGCTTTCTGGAACACAGCCGTATCTACTATTTCCGCAATGATCTGGCGCACGACGTGTATCTGGCCAGCGCGGATTGGATGAATCGCAATCTGTTTCGCCGGATCGAAGTTGCGTTCCCGGTGCTGGACGATGCGCTAAAGAAAAGAGTGATCACCGAAGGTTTGCATCCCTACCTGAAAGACAACGCCAACGCCTGGGAGCTGGACATGAACGGCGTGTATCAGAAGCGAAAGCCGCGCGGCAAGCAGGCCCCTTTCAGCGCACAGCAGCATCTGATGCTGACCCTGGGCGCGCACGCGACTGGTGGCGGCGAGTAAGGCGATGGAACTCATCCTGTGGCGCCACGCCGACGCGGAACCGGGAGAACCGGATCACGAGCGCAAATTGACCGCCAGGGGCCATAAACAAGCCGCCAAAATGGCTGAATGGCTGGATTTTAATCTGCCCAGTAGTTGCAAAATTCTGGTCAGCCCGGCCTTGCGCACGGTGCAGACCGCGCAGGCACTGGGCCGCAAATTCAAGATTCACCCGGGGCTGGCGCCCGGCGCGGCGGCGGAAGACGTGCTGACGATCGCCAACTGGCCGCATAGCCGCGAGCCGGTGTTGATAGTCGGACACCAGCCGACCCTGGGCCGGGCGGCGGCCTTGTTGATTTCGGGCGCCGTGCAGGATTGGACGATCCGCAAATCGAATGTCCTATGGGTAGTGCAAAGGGAGCCTGGCGATTCCACCTCCAATTTCCTGAGGGCGGTCATGTCGCCGGATCTGGTCGTGAAATGAATCACGACGTCACGATCGCCTAACGGGTACCGAACAGGCGATCGCCTGCATCACCGAGGCCGGGCACGATGTACGCGTGCTCGTTCAGATGCGAATCGAGGGCGGCGACATACAATTTCACGTTCGGATGCGCCTCCTGAAACGCCTGTACGCCTTCCGGCGCTGCGACCAGGGCCAGGAATACGATTTGTGCGTCGGCGACGCCGCGCTTTTTCAATGTATCGATTGCATGTACGGCCGAGTGTCCGGTTGCGACCATCGGATCGCAGACGATGAAAGTGCGCTCCGCCAGATCGGGCAGGCGCACCAGATATTCGACCGGCAGCAGCGTGTCCGGATCGCGATACACGCCGATATGGCCGACGCGTGCCGATGGCAGCAAGTCGAGCAAGCCATCGCTCATGCCTATTCCGGCGCGCAGCACCGGCACCACCGCCAGTTTCTTGCCGGCGATTACCGGCGCCTCCATCGACGCCAGCGGCGTGTCGATGCGCTCGGTCGTCAACGGCAAATCGCGGGTGATTTCGTACCCCATCAACAAAGTGATCTCGCGCAGCAACTCGCGAAACGTGCGGGTCGATGTGCTCTTCGCGCGCATGTGGCTGAGCTTATGCTGGATCAGCGGGTGATCGAGAATGAACAGCTTGGGAAAGCGGGGATCCTGGCGCATTAGGGTGGCACTCGGTGATGTACTGAATCAGGTTTTGGGAAGCGTCACGCCCTGCTGGCCCTGGTATTTTCCGCCTCTGTCCTTGTACGAGGTTTCGCATACCTCGTCGCTCTCGAAAAACAGTACCTGGGCACAGCCCTCGCCCGCATAGATCTTGGCCGGCAACGGCGTGGTGTTGGAAAACTCCAGCGTCACATAGCCTTCCCATTCCGGCTCGAACGGCGTGACGTTGACGATAATGCCGCAACGCGCATAAGTCGACTTGCCGAGGCAAATCGTCAACACGCTGCGCGGAATGCGGAAGTACTCCATGGTGCGTGCCAGCGCGAAGGAATTGGGCGGGATGATGCAGACGTCACCCTGGACGTCGACAAACGATTTTTCATCGAAATTCTTCGGATCGACGATCGTGCTGTTGATATTGGTGAAAATCTTGAATTCGTTGGCGCACCGAATGTCGTAGCCGTAAGACGAGGTGCCGTAACTGACGATCTTGTGACCGTTGGCTTCACGCACCTGGCCGGGTTCGAACGGCTCGATCATGCCGGTTTCTTGCGCCATGCGGCGGATCCATTTGTCGGATTTGATGCTCATTATTTTCTCTTCGTAGAACGCCGCATTTGGAAAAAAACACTGCTGCAGCTGCGGCGGAACGTCACAGCTGCTGGTTTATCGAGTTGACCACGCGGATTTTACGTGAAATCGCGATGCCGACGGCTAAAATGCGGCCGCGCGATTATGCGGTGCCATCCGATCTATCTTGCCGCCGACGGGAAAAACAATTGCTGGCCATCGACTTTAAACGCGGCAATTCTTGCCTGCCCTTCCGCCGATGTGATCCAGTCGATCAACTGCATTGCGCCCCGGTAATTGATATCTTTGTACCGCGCCGGATTGACCGCGATGATGCCGTACGGGTTGAACATCTTGGGGTCGCCTTCGACCGCAACCGCCAGTCCGGTCCTGGCCCGGTATGCGCCATAGGTGGCGCGATCGGTCAGCGTATAGGCGTGCAATTGCGCCGCCATGTTCAGCACTTCCCCCATGCCGAGGCCGGCCGAAACGTAGGCGCCGCCCTCCGGCTTGCGCCCGACTTCTTTCCAATAGGCCTTTTCCATCATATCGGTGCCGGAATTATCGCCACGCGAAATGAACTTCACCTTGCTGTCCACGATTTTTCGTAGCGACTGGATCACATCCCTGCTGCCCTTGATGCCAGCTGGATCGTCGCTCGGTCCGACCACGATGAAATCGTTGTACATCACGTCGCGCCGATTGATGCCATAGCCGGCGGCGACGAATTTATCCTCGGCCGCTCGTGCATGCACCAGCGTAACGTCAACATCGCCGTTCTTGGCCAGTTCCAGCGCCTTGCCGGTGCCAACCGAAATCACATTCACCTTCACGTTGAACTTGGCTTCGAAGGGCGGCAACAACACCTTCAACAAACCCGAGTTATCGGTGCTGGTGGTGGTCGATAGCTTGAGGACTTCCTGTGCTTGCACGGCCAGCATCGTCAAAGCCGCCAGCAGGCCGACGGCAAAACGGATCATTGCAGTTCTCATGATTTTCCCTTCAAGAATTAAAATCAACGTTGCATCGTTTCCCACACTTTTTGCAGGCGCTTGGACGACACCGGCATCGGTGTCCGCAACTCCTGCGCGAACAGCGAGACGCGCAACTCTTCCAGCAGCCAGCGGAACTCCATCATTTTCGGATCGGCGTTCTTGCCGCCCTGGCGTTCTTTTTGCGCACGCTGCCACGGCGTCGCAACCTGTGCCCATTCTGCCATCAGACGCGCATCGCGGGTCGGGTCGGCGCGCAATTTTTCCAGTCGTACATTGATCGCCTTCAGGTAGCGCGGAAAGTGCGTCAGGTTCGCATAGTCGGTGTCGGCGATGAAGCGTTTGCCGATCAGCGCCTGCAATTGCGCCTGAACGTCGGCGCAGGCTTGCCCATGGGCCTTGATGCCTTGCAGTTTCTTCGGCAACGCATGATATTCACCTAGTATCTGTGCCGCCAGCCGGGCGATTTCATTGACGAGTAAACCGAGCCGCGACTTGCCCTCATCCTTGCGCGCTTCGAATTGCGCGGCGTTGGTCGGCAACGGATCTTGCAGGCAGGCGCGCTCGAGGCCGGCCGCGATGATCTGGTCGCGCAATTCCTCCTGCGATCCGAGTGTCATGAATTGCATGCCCATCTGCTGCAGTCCCGGAATGTTTTTTTCGAGATACTTGAGCTGCTCCTTCAGTTGCAGCGCGAGCAAGCGCCGAAAGCCGATGCGATGCACGCGCGCCGCTTCGGCCGGGTCATCGAATACCTCCAGGTTGCAGTAGGTCAGCTTGTCGACCAGCGCCGGAAACCCGATCAGCGTCTGTCGAGTTTGCCCGCTTTGCTGGATTTCGAGCAGCTCCGGCAATTCTCCGAACGACCAGCCGGTCAGGTTCTCATGCTGGGTCGCGCTGCCGCTTTTACCGGCCGGCTGCGACGCGATCTGGCTACCCTTATCGCCTGCGCGGTCGGCCCGGGACATGGTCGATTCGCCCGATGCGATGACAGTATTTTCCGCCAGGCGCTGAAAGCTCTCGCGCGCCTGACCGCCGAATTCTGCTTGCAAGGCGGCCAGGTTGCGTCCCATTTCCAATTGCCGGCCATGCTCATCGATCACCTTGAAGTTCATGAAGTGATGCGCCGGCAGTGTCTCACTCTTGAAATCGGTGGTCAACGGAATCAGGCTGATTTGTTCGCGGATGTCGGCGATGATCGCATCCAGCAAATTACCTTTTCCGAAGGCCGCGCGTTCACAGAATCCAGCCGCATAGGCTGGCAGCGGCACGCAATGGCGGCGTAGTTTCTGCGGCAGCGATTTCAGCAGCAGGTGCACTTTTTCCTTCAGCATCCCCGGCACCAGCCATTCGCAGCGATCGGCCGAAACCTGGTTCAATGCATACAAGGGCACGCTGAGCGTCACGCCATCGCGCGGCGTGCCGGGCTCGAAATGATAGGACAAGGCCATTTCAACGCCGGCCACGATCATCACTTTCGGGAACAGGTCGGTGGTCACGCCGGCCGCCTCATGCCGCATCAAGTCGTCGCGGTTCAGATACAGCAGCTTCGGATTGTGCGCGGCCGCATCCTTGTGCCATTTTTCAAATGCGATTCCGTTGCAGATATCAGCGGGAATCAACTTGTCGTAGAACGCCGCGATCAGCTCTTCATCCACCAGCACGTCGACGCGGCGCGACTTGTGCTCGAGGTTTTCGATCTCGCGGATCAGCTTCTGGTTGTGCGCGAAGAACGGCGCGCGGGTATCGAATTCGCCGCCGACCAGGGCATCGCGGATGAATATCTCGCGCGCTTCCTGCGGGTTGATCGCGCCGTAATTGATGCGGCGCTGGCTGTAGACCACCAGGCCGTACAGCGTCGCGCGCTCGTAGGCGGAGACCTGCGCGGTGCGCTTTTCCCAGCGCGGCTCGCCGTAGGATTTCTTCAGCAAATGACCGCCGACCCGCTCCAGCCATTCAGGCTGGATTTGCGCGATACAGCGCGCATAGAGCCGCGTGGTATCGACCAGTTCGGCAGCCACCACCCATTTCCCCGCCTTCTTCAACAACTGCGAGCCGGGCCAGATGTGGAATTTGATCGCGCGCGCGCCCAGATAATGCGCATTCTCATCGGCCTTGAAACCGATATTGCCCAGCAAGCCGGTGAGCAGCGCGGTGTGAAGTTGTTCGTAAGTCGCCGGCATCTCGTTCAAGCGCCAGCCCTGCTCGCGCACGATCGTCAGCAATTGAGAATGGACGTCGCGCCACTCGCGCAGCCGCAGCTGCGACAGGAAGTTGGCGCGGCAGTTATCCTGCAACAGCCGGTTCGATTTCTTGTGTTCGATCGCTTCGTCGAACCACTTCCAGATTTTCAAGTAACTCAGAAATTCCGATTTTTCATCGGCGAATTTCTTGTGCGCCTGGTCCGCTGCGCCTTGGGCGTCCATCGGCCGGTCGCGCGGGTCTTGTACCGAAAGCGCGGCGGCGATGATCAACATTTCGCTCAGGCAGACGTTATCGAGCGCGGCCAGGATCATGCGGCCGACGCGTGGGTCGAGCGGCAGTTTGGCGAGTTGCTTGCCGAGCGGCGTCAACAGGTTGCTGTCGTCGACTGCGCCGAGCTCCTGCAACAACTGGTAACCGTCGGCGATCGCACGCCCCGGCGGCGGTTCGATGAATGGAAATGTCTCGACATCGGTCAAGTGCAGCGACTTCATGCGCAAGATCACGGCGGCCAGCGACGAACGCAAAATCTCCGGCTCGGTGAATTTCGGCCGCAGCAAATAGTCCTGTTCGTCATACAGGCGGATGCAGACACCGGCCGCGACCCGGCCGCAGCGGCCGGCGCGCTGATTGGCGGCCGATTGCGCGATCGGCTCGATTTGCAGCTGCTCCACCTTGTTGCGGTAGCTGTAGCGCTTGACGCGCGCCAGTCCGGCATCGACCACATAGCGGATACCGGGTACCGTCAGCGAAGTCTCCGCCACGTTGGTGGCGAGCACGATGCGGCGCGCATTGGAGATCTTGAACACGCGTTCCTGCTCCTGCGCCGATAATCGCGCGAACAGCGGCAGGATTTCGACGTGCGGCGGATGATGCTTGCGCAAGGCCTCGGCGGCATCACGGATTTCACGTTCACCGGGCAGGAACACCAGCACGTCGCCGGAGCCGATGCGCGCCAGTTCATCGACCGCTTCGACCACCGCGTCCATCAAATCGCGTTGGCCGCGCTCGCGCTGCGCCTGGCTTGGGACCGCCTTGATTTCGCTCTTGTCGGTGCTGTCCACCGGGCGGTAGCGCAGCTCGACCTGGTACAGGCGGCCGGAGACCTCGATCACCGGCGCCGGCCGGTCGGCAGTACCGAAATGGCGCGCGAAGCGATCGGCGTCGATGGTGGCCGAGGTGATGATGACCTTCAGATCGGGACGCTTCGGCAGCAACTGCTTCAGGTAGCCGAGCAGGAAGTCGATATTGAGGCTGCGCTCGTGCGCTTCGTCGATGATGATCGTGTCGTATTGCCGGAGCAGCGGATCGGTTTGCGTCTCGGCCAGCAATATGCCGTCGGTCATCAACTTGATCCACGCGCCCTTGCTCAAGGTGTCCGTGAAGCGCACCTTGAAGCCGACGTGTTCGCCCAGCGGTGAGCCGAGTTCCTGCGCGATCCGCTTGGCGGTCGACGACGCGGCGATGCGGCGCGGCTGCGTGTGGCCGATCAAGCCATTCAGGCCGCGGCCCAGTTCCAGGCAAATCTTGGGCAACTGGGTGGTCTTGCCGGAGCCGGTCTCGCCGCACACGATGATGACCTGATGCGCCTGCAGCACGGCGGCGATATCGGCGCGCTTGCCGGAGACCGGCAATTCTTCCGGGAACGTGATCGGCGGCAGCGGGTTGCGCACGGGCGCAAGCGCAGCCTTGGCGGGCGTCGCCATAGGGCGTGGTTCCCCGCCGCGCGCGGCGGGGGAACTTTTTTGAGTGGGTTCAGGTGCAGACATGACGGCTCGAATTATAATGCGCATCATGGAAAACCCTGTTCAATTCGTTCAATGGCTGCGTTCGGTCGCCCCCTACATTCACGCTTTCCGCGGAAAAACCTTCGTGGTCGCGTTTCCGGGCGAGCTGGTAACGGCCGGTGCGCTGCCGGTATTGGCGCAGGATTTATCGCTATTGCATGCGCTCGGCATCAAGGTCGTGGTGGTGCATGGGTCACGTCCCCAGGTGGAAGAACAACTGGCGTTGCGTAGCGTCGAGGCACGGTTCCATAACGGCGTGCGCATCACCGACACTGCGGCGCTGGAGTGCGCGAAAGAGGCCGCTGGCGAACTGCGGCTCGATATCGAGGCGGCCTTCAGCCAAGGCTTGCCGAATACCCCGATGGCGCATGCGGCGATCCGCATCATTTCAGGCAATTTCGTCACCGCGCGTCCGCTTGGCGTGATTGACGGGGTCGACCTGGAATTGACCGGCGTCACGCGCAAGATCGCGTATGAAACGAT
>DHIV01000126.1:38440-44621 GCA_002403995.1 Gallionella sp. UBA4737
TGTCGGCGCACCAGGCCGAAGCGGTGCTCACCAACGGCTGCCTGCCGCCCGATTCCGCGTTCTACTTGCGGCACGCGATCAAGGGCTGCAACGGCGGCGTGTCGCGCGCCCATATCGTGCCGTTTGCGACCGACGGCTCCGCGCTGCTCGAGTTGTTCACGCATGACGGCGTCGGCACGATGGTCAGTTACGAGAACCTCGAAAGCCTGCGCGAAGCGACCATTGAAGACGTCGGTGGCATCTTGAAGCTGATCGAGCCGTTGGAGGCAGACGGCACGCTGGTCAAGCGCGGCCGTGAATTGATTGAACGCGAGATCGACTATTTCTCGGTCATCGAGCACGACGGCGTCATTTTCGGCTGTGCGGCGCTGTACCCATTCCCGGCCGAAAAAATGGCCGAGATGGCTTGCCTTACGGTCAACCCCGAAGTGCAGGCACAAGGCGACGGCGAGCGACTCTTGAAGCACATGGAATACCGCGCACGCGCGACCGGGGTTCGCAAGATTTTCGTGCTGACGACTCGCACCGCGCACTGGTTCCTGAAACGCGGGTTCGTCAATGCGACGGTCGACGACTTGCCGAAAGACCGTCAACACATGTATAACTGGCAGCGCAAGTCGCTGGTCCTGATCAAGAATTTGTAATCATTTTGGGACAAGGTTAAGCGAAGCGGTACTCTGTCCCCCAACACTTTAGATCACAGGAGAGCGTCATGGCACGCATGATTCACTGCATAAAATTGAACAAGGAAGCCGAAGGTCTGGATTTCGCGCCCTACCCGGGCGAACTCGGCAAGCGGATTTACGAAAACGTGTCGAAAGAAGCTTGGGCTGCATGGCTCAAGCACCAAACCATGCTGGTCAATGAGAATCGACTGAATCTGGCCGATGCGCGCGCACGCAAGTACCTGGCGACACAGATGGAGAATCATTTCTTCGGCGACGGTGCGGATGCCGCGCAGGGGTATGTACCGCCTGGTGAGTGAGAGCAGAATAGCCGGCGCCATGACCGGTCGCCTGAAATAAGATCTCGCTAGCCGGTTTGCCGGCCTCAAAAAATAAAGCCTACCGATATCATCGGCGGGCTTTTTTTGCGCCCGCCAATAATCAAGACTTCAGCGGCGCCACCCTTTGACATAAGTCATGACGTCGTCCCGTACTTGGGCGAAGCTGAGGGACGCAGAAGGGTTTGGTTTATCGGAAAATTTAGCTGCGGAGTCTGTCGATGAATTTCGGCACTTCGATCCGTCAGTACGTTACTCCCAATGCGGCAAGTACAGGATATCCCTAAAGAGCCCGAGGAGAACGCCACTTGTTTAGTCTCCATCTTCTTTGCCCCTAACTTCACCAATCCCGAACGGGAGTGAAAAATGATACGCATAACTGGAATGTCCGCAGTACGCAGATGGCGCGCATGGGCCGTTCCATGTCTGCTTACTATGGGCGTGGCCGCGTGTGGCGGCGGCAATGAGACGATAGGAGTACCGGAAACTCAGTTGGCGGCGAAGACAAGCACCGCCACACCCTCTATATCCGTCAGGGCCGCTTCAACCACCTATAGTGTGATCAATCTTACGTCGGATGGCTACGTTTCTCCGCAAGGCATCAATGCCACCGGGCAGGTCGCGTTCTACGGATCGACTCCTGACGGGAATCGGGCATTTTTCTACGACGGCGTCACAATCCAGGAGTTGGGCACGCTCGGCGGCCGAGACGCATTTGCTGGCGCCCTCAATGGCTCGGGACAGGTGGTCGGTGCTGCCCGTACCGCCAACGGCAACCTCCACGCGTTCTCCTGGACGCCAACGGGCGGCATGGTCGATCTCGGCACATTCGGCGGCGATTATTCATCTGCCACGGCCGTCAATGACTCGGGACAGGTGGCCGGCAATTTTAATCTGTCCAGTGGCGGCGCTCAGCATGCGTTCTCGTGGACCCATATGGGCGGCAAGCTCGATCTCGGCACGCTCGGCGGCCCAGATTCAGTTGCTATCCTCCTCAATGACGCCGGACAGGTGGCCGGCAATGCCGGGACCGCCAACGGCGATGACCATGCGTTCTCGTGGACCGCGGCCGGCGGCATGGTCGATCTTGGTACACTCGGCGGTCGTTTGTCGTATGCGGGAGCCATCAATGACACGGGGCAAGTGGTAGGCGATGCACTCACCGCCAGTTCTAACAACTACCATGCGTTCTCGTGGACCGCAACGGGTGGCATGCTCGATCTGGGCACGCTCGACGGCGCGTATTCCAGGGCGGAAGCCGTCAATCACGCAGGACAGGTGGCGGGCGTCGCCGAGACCACCCATGGCTACCATGCGTTCTCGTGGACCGCCGCCGGCGGCATGATCGATCTGAGCACGCTAGGTGGCCAATTTTCAGATGCATTTGCCATCAATCGCGCGGGCCAGGTGGTGGGCAATGCCTTTACCAGCAGCAATTACTTCTCGCACGCCTATGTATGGACACAGTCGGAAGGCATGGTCGACTTGAACACGCGCATCAGCACTGCGCCGGCCGGCCTGGAACTGTTCGATGCGTTGGCTATATCGGACAATGGTTCGATCGTCGCCAACTCGAACGCCGGCATCGTGCTGTTAAAGCCGGGCCCAACCAGTGCCGCGGCGCCGGCGGTCGGCCCGATCTCAGCCAACGACCCGGTCGCAAGCGGAATTCCCGTCTCCGTTTCGGCCAGCTTTACCGATGCGGACGCGGCCGACACCCACACCGCAACGTGGTCTTGGGGTGACGGCAGCAATGCGGAGGCAGGGACGGTGGCAGAGAACAATGGCGTCGGACACGTCGGCGGGACCCACACCTACGACGCGGCGGGCGTCTATGCGGTCGCCGTTAGTGTCACCGATAACACGGGACTGACTTCCAAAGTCCGTCGCGACGTGGTGGTGTACGACCCATCAGCAGGGTTCGTTACCGGCGCCGGCTCGATCATGTCACCACCTGGCGCCTTCAGAACGGCGCCCACCGTGGTCGGCCGCGCGACATTCGGTTTCGTTTCGAAATATCGGAAAGGGGCGACGGTACCGACTGGTAAAACGGAATTCCAGTTCCATGCCGCGAACCTGAGCTTCCATAGTCAAGACTACGACTGGTTAGTGGTCGCCGGCGCCCGCGCGCAGTACAAGGGATGCGGCACGATCAACGGCGCGGGCGACTACGAGTTCATCCTGACCGCAGTCGACGGCGCGGTGGCCGGCGGCGGACGAAAAGATCGCTTCCGCATCAAGATATGGCATCACGATGCGGGCACGAACGCCGACGTGGTGGATTACGACAACCAGATCGACACCACCGCTGAAGGCACCGTGCGGGAGGGGACCGTTATCCACGGCGGCCGTATTGTGATCCACAAATAGAAGACAACAGTCCGCCGGCATCGTCGGCGGGCTTTTTCGGCGAGCGAAGATCAGAACTTCAGCGTCTTTACGCCTTCCGCCGTCCCGAGCAGGCATACGTTCGCCCGATGCAGGGCAAACAGGCCGACCGTGACGACGCCGACGATATTATTGATTTGCACTTCGAGTTCGACCGGATCCTGAATCTGCAAGCCGGCCAGATCGATGATCATGCAGCCGTTATCGGTCAGCATCGGCTTGCCGTCCTTCAAACGCAATCGGGGCGTGCCGCCCAGCGCCGCCAGTTTGCGCGCCACTACCGCGTGCGCCATCGGGATCACTTCGACCGGCAACGGAAACTTGCCCAACAGGTCGACCAGCTTGGAACCGTCCGCAATGCAGATGAATTTGTCGGCCACCGACGCGACGATTTTTTCGCGCGTCAATGCCGCGCCGCCCCCCTTGATCATCGCGCCCTGCGGCGTGATCTCGTCGGCGCCGTCGATATAGACCGGCATGCTCTCCACCTGGTTCAAGTCGAACACTGCGATGCCGTGCGACTTCAGGCGCGCCGCAGTGGCTTCCGACGACGCCACCGCACCTTTGATCCTATCCTTTACCTTGCCGAGTTCATCGATGAAAAAGTCCGCCGTGGAGCCGGTGCCGACGCCGATTATTGCGCCGTCAACCACATAATCGATGGCGGCGCGGGCAACCGCTTGCTTGAGTTCGTCTTGAGTCATGGCAGATTCACATTTAAGAAGATTCGGTATTTTAACGGATGGCGCGACAACCGAGCCGCATTGCTCGCGCCCACTTTCCCGGTTAAAGTAACGGCATGAGATTCGATCAGCGACAACAGCCAAATTAAGGAATATTTAAATGACAACCGTGCTCGTAGTGGATGACAGTCGCGTGTCGCGGCTGATGTCGCGGCAATTTATATTGAGCGAGCACCCGGACTGGATTATCGAAGAAGCCGGCACCGCTGAAGAAGCGCTAATCAAGCTCGACACCATCGTGCCCAATCTGATTCTTCTGGACCTCAACATGCCGGGCATGGGCGGCTTCGCGGCAGTCGAAAAATTACGCGAGAAATGCCCATCCGTACCGATTTCGCTGCTGACGGCGAACGTGCAGGATGCGACGCGCAGCAGAGCCGGCGCACTGGGTATTCATTTCGCGGAGAAGCCGATCACGGAAGCGCGCATCCACCAGATTCTTTCCATTTTGGACAAAAGCTGATGTTCCAGCTCACCGACATTCAGCACGACGCCCTGGTTGAAATCTTCAACATAGGCGTCGGCCAGGCGGCTTCGGCCATGAGCCGCATCGTGAACGAAGAAGTCACGATGTCGGTCCCCTCCATCACGTTCCAGAGCCGCGCCGAGGTCGCCAAAATGCTCGGCAGCGGCGAAGGGCGCCGCATCTGTGCGGTTACCCAGCACTACCAGGGCGCGTTCAATACCGAGGCGATCCTGATGTTCCCCGAGGAAAAAAGCCTGGAGATCGTGCGCCTGATGGTGGGGCAATTGCTAACGATGGAAGAACTGACCGAGATGGAACAGGAGGCGATGAGCGAAATCGGCAACATCATCCTGAATTCCTGCATGAGCAGCCTCGGTAATTTGTCCGGCAAGGAGTTGCATGGCTCGCTACCGATGTACCACGTCGGCACTGGAGACGACATTCTCGGTACGTCCGGCAATCAGTGGAATGGTTTGGTACTCACGCTGAAGATCGATTTCAATATCGAAAAGCACGAGATCAACGGCTACGTCGCGTTCTTGCTGGACATGAGCGCGCTGGCAGACTTGCAGCAATACATCAATCAGTATCTGGATAGGTTGGCAACTTGATTTCTGTCGACAGTTCGCTGGAACTCCAGCTGAATTTGCTCAATAGCGTCTTGAAGGCCGTGAAGGTGGGCACGATCGTGTTCGATTCCGAGCAACGCGTCGTGCTATGGAACACATGGATGGAACAGCATTCGCATTGGCCGGCCCAGGCCGTACTCGGCAAGTCCTTTGTCGAGATCTTTCCGGAAATGGCGAATGGCCGCGCGCACGGCGCGATCAAGGACGCGCTGCATGACAATTTCGCTTCCTTGATTTCGCAAACCTTGAACAAGGCGCCCTTCCCGTTCTATGCCAACGCCGACGATTTTGCCAGCGACACGCGCATCCAACAAGCATTGCAGGTGATGCCGATCGAGGTGGCGACCTTGCCGCGCCATTGCCTGGTTCAATTCACCGACGTCAGCATGGCGGTCGCGCGCGAGAAGCAATTGCACGAACAGGCGTTGGAGCTGCAAGCGCAGATTTTCGCGGATGGCTTGACCGGGATTCCGAACCGGCGCCGTTTCGATGTGTACATGGATGGCGAGATCCGGCGCGCCAAGCGCAGCGCATCGCCGTTGTCGCTCATCATGATCGACGTCGATTACTTCAAGCCCTACAACGACAACTACGGCCACCAGCGCGGCGATGAATGCCTGATCCTGATTGCGGCTGCGCTGTCGCGCATCCTGGGCCGGCCTTGCGACCTGGTCGCACGCTACGGCGGCGAAGAGTTCATGGCGGTCTTGCCGGACACGAATGCCGAGGGTGCCCTGAGACTCGCGAATACCATGCGCGCGGAAGTGGAGATGCTGGACATCGAGCATGCCTACTCGGAAGTCGCGTCACACGTCACCATCAGCCTCGGCGTGATTACCCAGGTGCCCGCGCATAACACTGCGGTGTCCCACATGATCGGCGCCGCCGATCGCGCGTTGTACCAGGCAAAACGGCTTGGGCGCAACTGCGTGGTGGTACACGGCAGCGCCGC
>DHIV01000126.1:44819-52451 GCA_002403995.1 Gallionella sp. UBA4737
CGCATCCTTCGGCGTCAGCCAGGACCCACCCACGCACGCAACGTTTTTACACGCCAGGAATTGCGCTGCAGTTTCGATCGAAATACCTCCGGTCGGACAAAACGTAATATCCGGCAACGGCCCGGCGATCGCATTGAGCATGCCGATTCCGCCGGCCGGTACTGCCGGGAATAGTTTCAACTGGCGGAAGCCATGTTCGCGTGCGGCCATCACCTCCGACGGTGTCATCACGCCCGGCAGCAAGGGCAGTCCGCTGGTCTTGGCCGCGTTGATCAGCGTCGAAGTCAAGCCGGGCGACACGCCGAATACTGCGCCGGCTTCGCGCGCCGCGGCGAATTCATCGGGCTGGGTCAGCGTCCCGACGCCGACGATCGCGTCCGGCACTTGCTCCGCGATGGCACGGATCGCCGCCAATCCATGCGCGGTGCGCAACGTCACTTCCAGCACACGAATGCCGCCCGCAACCAAGGCTCTGGCCAGCGGTACCGCGTGGTCGATGTCGTCGATCGCGATCACCGGGATCACCAGCGAGGTACGCATGATTTGCAGCAGGTTCTGGTTCATCTTTGCGTTCATGTTCATTTTCCCAAGGTCAAATTGTCTTCTTCACTGAAGGGCTCGGTATCTTCGTGTTCGAGCGGATCTCCGGTCTGTATCGCCGGCGGCAACCCGAAGGTGGTCGCGCCCTGCTCGGCGGCACTGACGGAACCACGGAACATCGCGAACAGCTCGCGCCCCATACCTGTCAGGTTACCCGACAGGTCGGCCGGCAGTGCGCTGCGCGCGGCCCATTCCGCCTCCGGCACCAGCGCCTGCAGCACGCCTGCTTCCGCATCGAGCCGGATCAGGTCACCGCTGCGTACGCGGCCGAGCGATCCGCCTGCCAGCACTTCCGGTGACACATGGATCGCCGCCGGCACCTTGCCGGACGCCCCCGACATGCGGCCGTCGGTCACCAGCGCCACGTGCCTGCCCGCATCCTGCAAATTGGCCAGCGCCGGCGTCAAGGCATGCAGTTCCGGCATGCCGTTGGCACGCGGCCCCTGATAGCGCACGACCGCTATGAAATCGCGATCGAGCTCGCCTGCCTTATAAGCGTGCATGAAGGCATCCTGCGAATCGAAGACGATGGCTGGCGCCTCGACGATACGGTGCTGCGCCTTGACCGCGGAGATCTTGATCACCGCGCGCCCGAGATTCCCGGTCAAGAGTTTCATCCCGCCGTCGGGCGAAAAAGGCTCCGCCGCGGCGCGCAATACATTCTGATCGCCACTGACGTTCGGTGCAGCCCGCCACACCACGTTCTGTCCTTGCAGGAACGGTTCGGCGCAATGTGCGCGCAAGCCTTTTCCCAATACCGTGGTCACGTCTTCATGCAACAAACCGGCGTCCAGCAGTTCGCGGATCACAAAGCCGGTGCCGCCGGCCGCATGGAAATGATTGACGTCGGCGTCACCGTTCGGGTAGATCCGCGCCAGCATCGGGACTACCGCCGATAGCGTGTTGAAATCATCCCAGTCGATCACGATCGCGGCCGCCTTCGCGATCGCGACCAGGTGCAAGGTGTGGTTGGTCGAGCCGCCGGTTGCCAGCAACGCGACGATCGCATTGACGATCGACTTTTCATCGACGATATGGCCGACCGGCGTATAACTTGAACCTTGTTCGGCAATCTCGACCGCGCGGCGTGCGGCAGCCGCGGTCAACGCGTCGCGCAGCGGCGTATTCGGCGTGATAAAGGCGGCACCGGGCAGGTGCAGTCCCATCACTTCCATCAGCATCTGGTTGCTGTTCGCCGTGCCGTAGAAGGTGCAGGTGCCGGCGCCGTGATAGGACTCGGACTCGGCTTCCAGCAGGGCTTCGCGGCCGACTTTACCTTGCGCGTAGAGCTGACGAATCCTGGCTTTTTCCGGATTGGACATGCCGCTGGTCATCGGCCCGGCTGGAATGAACACGGCCGGCAGATGGCCGAAATGCAGCGCGCCGATCAGCAGACCCGGCACGATCTTGTCGCACACGCCAAGATACACGGCCGAGTCGAACATGTTGTGCGATAGCGCGATCGCGGTCGCCATCGCGATGGTGTCGCGCGAAAATAGCGACAATTCCATGCCGGTCTGCCCTTGCGTCACGCCATCGCACATGGCAGGCGTCCCGCCGGCAAATTGCGCGACACCGCCGGCGCTGCGCACCGCGTCCTTGATCAATTGCGGGAAGCGCTCAAACGGCTGGTGCGCCGACAGCATGTCGTTGTAGGCCGACACGATCGCGACCGAAGGGCTCTTCTGCTGCTTTAGCACCAGCTTGTCGTTCGGCGGAAACGCCGCAAACCCGTGAGCCAAATTAGTGCAGGCCAGGCCCCCGCGCTGCACGCCTTGGCGACGCGCATTTTCGAGACGCGCCAGGTAGGCGCTGCGATAAGGACGGCTGCGCTTGATAATGCGCGCGGTGACGGTGGCGATGGCGGCATGGAGGGGCATGATATTTCCTGGCTCATTTCGATAAATGAAATTTTACTACAATTAAAGTAGCGAGACTGTAAATCAAGCGATTTTTTGGCAACTCGTTCTCGCCAAAATTTTGCATGACGCCCAAAATTTGACGACACGCCAGACGAGTTCCGACAGGGCAATAACAGGATACAAGTCGCGACGAAACATTTTGTAGTGAAATTACCTATACTTGATGTATAGTGCAATAAATAATCAACACCTCGACCCCTGCCATCATGCACCCGTCCGCCCTCACCGCTGCCGCAGCATTCCAAACGCTCCAAGCGCATCGCGCCGAAGCCGAAACCTGGCAGATGCGACAATTGTTCGAGCAGGACCCGACGCGCTTCACGCATATGTCGATCGAAGCGGCTGGCCTGTTCCTGGATTACTCAAAGAATCGCCTGAACAGCACGACGCTGAAGTTGCTATGTGCGCTGGCACGCGAGCGCGGCGTGGAAGCGCAACGTGATGCCATGTTCGCCGGCGAGAAAATCAATTCAACCGAGCAGCGCGCCGTATTGCACACCGCGTTGCGTGCGCCGCGCGGCCAGGCGTTGCACGTCGATGGCCAGGATATCGGCGGCGACGTGGAGGCCGTGCTGGACCGATTGCGCTACTTCTCCGACCGCGTGCGAGCCGGGCGATGGCTGGGCCATAACGGCAAGCCGATCACCGATGTCGTGAACATCGGCATCGGCGGGTCCGATCTCGGGCCGGAAATGGTGAGCCGCGCGCTACGCTCGTTTGCGCACCCGCGACTCAGTATGCATTTCGTCTCGAATGTCGACGGCCATGATCTCGATGCAGTGCTGTCGAAGGTTAATCCGGACAGCACGCTGTTCATTATCGCGTCCAAGACTTTCAGCACCACCGAGACCATGATGAATGCGCAATCGGCGCGCGACTGGTTCCTGCGCTCCGCCAATGCAGCGGATTTGCCGAAACACTTTGTCGCGGTGTCGACCAATGTCGAGCGCGTTCAAGCCTTCGGCATCGATCCGGAGAACATGTTCCCGTTCTGGGATTGGGTCGGCGGTCGCTATTCGATCTGGTCGGCGATCGGCTTGCCGGTCGCACTGTCGATCGGATTCGAAAAATTCAGCGAATTCCTGGCCGGCGCCCATGCGATGGACACGCATTTCCGCAGCGCGCCGCTGGAACAGAACATGCCGGTGCTGATGGCGCTGATCGGTGTCTGGTATCGCAATTTCTTCGGCAGCGCCTCGATATCGATCGCGCCCTACCACCAGGATCTCAGCCGCTTTCCCGCCTATTTGCAGCAACTCGAAATGGAAAGCAACGGCAAGCGCGTCGCGCGCGACGGTACGGCACTCGACTTCGCAAGTTGTCCTGTAGTGTGGGGCGATGTCGGCACCAACGGCCAGCATGCGTATTTTCAGTTGCTGCATCAGGGTACGGATTCTGTGCCGGTGGATTTCATTGCTGCGCTGCAGCCGAGCCATACGCTTGCGGGACATCAGGCGGCACTGCTGGCCAATTGCTTCGCGCAATCGGAGGCGCTGATGCGCGGCAAGGACGCCGATGAAGTGCGCGCCGATCTGCAGGCGCAAGGCCTCGATGCGGCCGCCATCGCAGCACTGGTACCGCATCGGACTTTTCCGGGCAACCGTCCCAGCAACACGATACTGATGCAGGCCCTGACTCCGGCCGCGCTCGGCGCGCTGATCGCGCTATACGAACACAAAGTATTCGTGCAGGGCGTGCTGTGGGGCGTCAACAGTTTCGACCAATGGGGCGTCGAACTGGGCAAGCTCATGGCGAAAAATCTGCAGGCCGAATTGACCGATACGGCGCAACCGGGATTGCATGACAGTTCGACCAACGGCCTCATTGCGCGCGCCCGGAAAGCACTCTAGGCTTCCAGTGCGACGCATGAGTTCAGGCGCAATACTCACTTTACGACAATAACTTTCCATCATGGCTCTTGCAGATTTCGATTTAGTCTTATTCGGCGGTGGCGGCGATCTCGCCATGCGCAAACTGTTACCCGCGATGTATGCGCGCGACCGCGCCAAGGACTTGCCGCCGGGCGCGCGCATCATTTGCGTCGGCCGCCATGGCTGGAGCCGGGACGAATTCCTCACCGAGATCAATCAAAACTCAAAACGGCACATCGCCGCTGCGAACTTCGATCCAAGGTTGTGGGAAGCGTTTTGCGCGCGTATCGACTACCTTTCGCTCGATGCGAACGATGCCGCCACCTATCAGCCGCTGGTTGACATGGTACGCAAGGACAGCGCCATCACCAGTGTGTTCTACCTGGCGACGCCGCCTAGCCTGTTCGCCAGGATTTGCCACAACCTGTCCGCCTGCGGCCTCGCCGCGCCGAACTCGCGCGTGGTGCTGGAGAAGCCGCTCGGTCGCGATCTGGCCAGCGCCAGGCAAATCATTGCCGACGTGGGAAGCGTGTTCGCCGAATCGCAGATCTACCGCATCGACCATTATCTCGGCAAGGAAGCGGTGCAAAACCTGCTGGCGCTGCGCTTCGGCAATGTCTTGTTCGAGCCGCTGTGGCGCCGCGAGTGGATCTCCGACGTGCAAATCACGATTGCGGAAGAACTCGGCGTCGGCAACCGCATGGACTATTACGAAACTTCGGGGGCCTTGCGCGACATGTTGCAGAATCACCTGCTGCAGTTGCTCTGTATCGTCGCGATGGAGCCGCCGGTGTCGGTCACGCCAGACGCGGTGCGCGACGAGAAGCTGAAGGTGCTGCGTTCGCTCAAACGTTTCACGCCGGCCACACTGGCGCAGAACGTGATCCGCGGCCAGTATCGCGCCGGCCACGTCGAAGGCATCGCGGTTCCAAGCTATCGCCACGAACCGGACGCCAAGCCGGAGTCGCGCACCGAAACCTACGTCGCCGTCAAGGCCGAGATCGATACCTGGCGCTGGGCCGGCGTCCCGTTCTACCTTCGTACCGGCAAGCGAATGGCCGACCAACTGGCGGAAATCGTGGTGCGTTTCAAAACCGTTCCGCATTCGATTTTCACGCAAGGCACCGGCCCCGCCCTGCCAAATTGCCTGGTGATACGACTGCAGCCGGACGAAGGCCTGCAACTCAACCTGATGGCCAAGACGCCGGGCGATGGCATGCGCTTGAAGCCGGTCGAACTGGAACTGGATTTCCGCGAAACCTTCAAGATGCCCCGTATGGAAGCCTATGAGCGCCTGCTACTCGACGTGCTGCGCGGCCAGTTGACGCTGTTCATGCGTAGCGACGAATTGGAAGCGGCGTGGGAATGGGTCGAGCCCATCCTCAACTACTGGGAACAGCAAGAAACCGAACCGCTGCCGTATGCGTCCGGCACCTGGGGTCCGGCCGCGGCCAGCGCACTGATCGGACGTGACGGCTTGCAGTGGCGGGAAGAGTCGCTGCCCGAAATGTAAGACTCATCATGTTGCTCGACTCCATCAGCACACAACTCGACTCGCTCTCCAAATCGGAGAAGAAAGTCGCGCTCGCCGTGTTGAAAAATCCCGGCCTCGCGATTGCGGAAAACATCACCGCGCTGGCCAGGAACGCGCAAGTCTCGGAGCCGACCGTGGTGCGTTTTTGCCGGGCGCTCGGCTACGACGGCTGGCATGAGTTCAAGCTCAAGCTGGCGCAAGGCCTGGCGCTCGCGCTGCCGGGCGCGGATGAACCGGCGGCGCAGGACGACTTGGCGGCTGACCTGGTCAACAAGATTTGCAGCCGCTCGATCAATGCCCTGCTCGACTTGCGCAACTCGCTCGATTCCAATGCGATTCAACAAGCGCTCGACGTCCTGGCGCGCTCGATCAAGATCGAGTTTTACGGTCAAGGTACCTCCGGCATCGTGGCCGCCGATGCGCAGCACAAGTTCTTCCGGTCCGGTGTGCCGACCGTGGCCTACACCGATCCGCATATCCACAGCATCGCCGCCTCGCTGCTGCAAAAAGGCGACGTGGTGGTCGCCATCTCGCAACGCGGCAGCAGCATCGCGCTGCTGCGCAGCGTGCAACTGGCGCGCAAGGTCGGCGCCGACGTGATCGTGCTGGCTCCCAGCGGCACCCCGCTGGCCGAGCTTGCGACCGTGCTGATAGCGATCGACCTGAGTTTCAATACCGATCCTTACACGCCGATCTCGGCACGCCTGGCGCACTTGGTCGTGATCGACATTCTGGCAGTCGGGCTGGCACTGAAATTGGGGCCGGAATTCCGCCGCAAGATGCAGAACGCGCAAATAGCACTGCAAAAAATCGACATGCAATTCGACTCGTTCCTCAGACATCCGCAAAAGGCGGAGTAAGCGCGCCTGTCGCCGGCTGAGCGTGGGCGGAATTGTCGATCGGATCGGGCCATTGCGCGCAATGGCAGGTCGCGTGCGGCCCGTAGCTTTCCCCCTTCCCCTTCATGAACCGACTGGACCCACTCGAGCAATTCATCATTGAACGCCGATGAAGCGTACTCGTTTTGATTTGGAGAACTGGCATGCCGGACACAGGGTTTGCGGCAAATTTGATGTGGATCAAGTCGCGTTTTGGCCCGGCCACGTAGTATGAATCCCAACGGCAATGATGCCGTCACTTAAGCCATGCAGGCGCTGGCTTTGAGTATTCTCGGCTCGAAGATTGGAGATTGATTATGGAATCCGCCCCGTTTATGGCTATTACATCGGGAATATTCGAGCAGCGAGAACAGAAACGAAAGACACTACGGTTGAACCCGCCATCGCCAACGTGGCGCGCTATCGCCAAATCTTATCCCGCTATCGTCAAATCGTATCCTCTCTGAATTAACGACTAGTCTCGCGCGATCTGTGCGCCGACGCACAGATTACCGGCGTGATACCGTCTATACCTTTGTCGCAGCTAATTGTAAATGCGTGTCATTCCTTCACCTGCGCCCGGCCTTGGGGCGAAATAGCCCGGCCTCGCCCAATACGAATCAATTCAGTGGCTGGCAACCCGTTGGTCAGCCCGACCTTTCAGTAACCAGTTCAGGAGCAGAGTAAATGGCTAAAGTACCCAAGAACCCGATCGACGGCGAATTACGCGAAACCCGTCGCAACTTCCTGGGCAAGACTGCCTTGCTGGGGCTGGCCGGCGCGGGCGTATCGCTTGGCTTGGCTGGCTGCAAGGAAGACGCAACAGC
>DHIV01000091.1 GCA_002403995.1 Gallionella sp. UBA4737
GACATCTATTCGATCGAGGACCTGGCGCAACTGATCCATGACCTGAAGAACGCCAACCCGTCCGCGTCGATCTCGGTCAAGCTGGTTTCCGAAGTGGGCGTGGGCACGGTTGCAGCGGGCGTGTCCAAGGCCAAGGCCGACCACATCACAATATCCGGCCACGACGGCGGCACCGGCGCTTCGCCGATCTCGTCGATCAAGCATGCCGGCACGCCTTGGGAATTGGGCCTGGCCGAAGCGCAGCAGACGCTGGTGCTGAACCAGTTGCGCGGGCGCATCACCCTGCAGGTGGACGGCCAGATCAAGACCGGGCGCGACGTGGTGATCGGCGCGCTGCTCGGCGCGGACGAATTCGGTTTTGCCACCGCGCCGCTGGTGGTGGAAGGCTGCATCATGATGCGCAAGTGCCACCTCAACACCTGCCCGGTCGGCGTGGCCACGCAGGATCCCGAGCTGCGCAAGAAATTCACCGGGCAGCCGGAACACGTTGTGAACTATTTCTTCTTCATCGCCGAGGAAGTTCGCGAATATATGGCGCAACTCGGCATCCGCAAGTTCGACGAACTGATCGGCCGCAGCGACCTGCTCGACGTGAAGCACGGCATCGAACATTGGAAGGCGCGTGGGCTGGACTTCTCCAAGGTGTTCCATCAACCTCAGGTGGCCGCCAGCGTGGCGCGCCGTCATGCCCAGGTACAGGATCACGGGCTGGGAAAAGCGCTGGATATCAAGCTGATCGCGCAGGCGCAGAACGCGTTGCTCAACAAGCAAGCCGTGGTCATCGAAAGCACGATCAGAAACGTCAACCGTACCGTCGGCACGATGCTGTCGCACGAAGTCGCCAAGCGCTACGGCCAGGCCGGCTTGCCTGACGACACCATCACGGTGAAGTTCAGCGGCACGGCCGGCCAGAGCTTCGGCGCATTCCTGGCGCAGGGCATTTCGCTCGAGCTGCACGGCGAAGGCAACGACTACGTGGGCAAGGGATTGTGCGGCGGACGCATCGCTATCATGCCGCCCGCCGATTCCAGATTGGTCACCCACGAGAACATCATCGTCGGCAATACCGTGCTGTATGGCGCGACCTCCGGCGAATGTTATTTTTCCGGCGTTGCCGGTGAACGTTTCGCGGTGCGCAACTCCGGCGCGATCGCCGTGGTGGAAGGCCTGGGCGACCACGGTTGCGAATACATGACCGGCGGCATGGTGATCGTGCTGGGACAGACCGGGCGCAATTTCGCGGCGGGCATGTCCGGCGGCGTGGCGTATGTGCTGGATGAGGACGGTGGTTTTGAAAAGCGCTGCAACCTGTCCATGGTGTCGCTCGAACCCGTTCCATCCGAGGCCGAGGCCAGCGAGACAGGTGAAGTGGAAACGCATGGCCGCGTGCACTTCAACCACCTCGACCAGGCTGATGAACAGGCCTTGCGCGAGCATATCGAGAAGCATCTGCGCTACACCAACAGCCCGCGCGCCAGGCACATACTGGATAACTGGTCACGATATCTTCCCAAGTTCACCAAGGTGATGCCGACCGAATACCGGCGTGCCTTGCAGGAAATGGCGGCGCAACAAGTCAAGCAGAAGGAGGCCGCATAATGGGCAAGCCAACCGGCTTCATGGAGTTCATGCGCATCAGCGAAGCCAGCCTTCCCGTGGCGGACAGGCGCAAGAACTACCACGAGTTCGTGCTGCATCTGAATGACGAGCAAGCCAAGATACAGGGCGCGCGCTGCATGGATTGCGGCATCCCGTTCTGCACCACCGGCTGCCCGGTCAACAACATCATCCCCGACTGGAACGACCTGGTGTATCGCGGCAACTGGCGCGAAGCGCTGGACGTGCTGCACTCCACCAACAATTTCCCCGAGTTCACCGGGCGCATCTGTCCCGCGCCGTGCGAAGCGGCCTGCACGCTGAACATCAACAACAACGCGGTGGGCATCAAGTCCATCGAGCATGCGATCATCGACAAGGGCGGCGAGAATGGCTGGGTCGTGCCGCAGCCGGCGGAGAAAATGACCGGCAAGAAAGTCGCCGTGGTCGGCTCCGGCCCCGCCGGGCTGGCTGCCGCGCAGCAACTGGCGCGCGTCGGTCACAGCGTCACGGTGTTCGAGAAGAACAGCCGCATCGGCGGTCTGCTGCGCTACGGCATCCCCGACTTCAAGCTCGACAAGCGCCTGATCGACTGGCGCATGGCGCAGATGCAGGCCGAGGGCGTGGAATTCAAGACCTCCGTGTTCATCGGCACGGATGCACCTGCTAAGAACGTGGCCAACGATGCAAAGAAGACCATCAGCCCGGACGAACTGCTGAAAAAATTCGATGCGGTGATCCTGTCCGGCGGTGCCGAGTCCGCGCGTGACCTGCCGGTGCCGGGACGCGAATTGAAAGGCGTGCACTACGCGCTGGAGTTCCTGATCCCGCAGAACAAGGAAAACGCGGGCGACGGGCGCAATCCGATCAGCGCCGCAGGCAAGCATGTGGTCGTGATCGGCGGCGGCGATACCGGCTCCGATTGCGTGGGTACCTCGAACCGCCACGGCGCGCTGTCTGTCACACAGTTCGAAGTGATGCCGCGTCCGCCGGAAAAGGAAAACAAATCGCTGGTATGGCCGAACTGGCCGATCAAGCTGCGCACTTCCAGCTCGCATGAAGAAGGCGCGAACCGCGACTGGTCCATCGTCACCAAGGAATTCACCGGCAGCAACGGCAAGGTCGAGAAACTGCGCGCGGTTCGGGTGGAATGGAAAGACGGCAAGATGAGCGAGATTGCCGGCAGCGAATTCGAGCTCAAGGCCGACCTGGTGTTGCTGGCGATGGGCTTCGTTAGCCCGGAGCAGAAGGTGCTGGATGCCTTCGGTGTGGAAAAGGACGCGCGCGGCAACATCAAGGCCGACACGGAAAATTACCGCACCAGCAAGGACAAGGTATTCGCCGCAGGCGACATGCGTCGCGGGCAATCGCTGGTGGTGTGGGCGATACGCGAAGGCCGCCAGTGCGCGCGCGCTGTCGACGAGTTTTTGATGGGCAATTCCGTTTTGCCTCGCTAGACCCCAACCCCTTCCTCCCCCTGCAAGGGGAAGTGTTCACAGTCTCTCCCCTGAGCAGGGGAGGTCAGGAAAGGTTTGGGCCAGGTAGTTTTAGAATTTAATTAAAAAGAGAGAACCATGAACTTCAAACTGAAAAACGACACCTTCCTGCGCGCGCTGCTGCGTCAACCAACCGAATACACCCCGATGTGGATGATGCGCCAGGCCGGTCGTTTTTTGCCGGAATACCGCGAGACACGCAAGCGCGCCGGCAGCTTCCTCGGCCTGTGCAAGAATCCTGACTTCGCCACCGAAGTCACGCTGCAGCCGATCGACCGTTACCCGCTGGATGCCGCGATCCTGTTCTCCGACATCCTGACCGTGCCGGATGCGATGGGGCTGGGTTTGTATTTTTCCGATGGCGAGGGCCCGAAGTTCGAGCGCCCGCTGCGCGATGAGGCATCGATCAAGGCACTGCGCGTGCCGGACATCGGCAAGGACCTGCGCTACGTCACCGATGCCGTGTCGCAGATCCGCAAGGCGATCGATGGCCGCATCCCGCTGATTGGTTTCTCCGGCAGCCCGTTCACGTTGTCCTGCTACATGGTGGAAGGCGGCGGCAGCGAAGATTACGCCAAGGTCAAGACCCTGATGTACAACGAGCCCAAGCTGATGCACCACATCCTCGAAGTGACCACCCAGGCGGTGATCGCTTACCTGAATGCGCAGATCGAGGCCGGCGCGCAAGCCGTGATGATCTTCGACTCATGGGGCGGCGTGTTGTCCCATGCGGCGTTCCACGAATTCTCGCTGGCATACACGCACCGCATCGTGGCCGGTCTGATCAAGGAAAAAGACGGCGTGAAGATCCCGTCCATCGTGTTCACCAAAGGCGGAGGCCTGTGGCTGGAGAGCATCGCCAACACCGGCTGCGATGCAGTCGGGCTGGACTGGACCATAGACATCGGCATCGCGCGCCAGCGTGTCGGCAACAAGGTCGCGCTGCAGGGCAACATGGACCCCGCCGTGCTGTTCGCCTCGCCCGATGCGATCCGCAAGGAAGTGGATCATATCCTCGGCAGCTATGGCTACGGCAGCGGCCATGTGTTCAACTTGGGCCACGGCATCTCGCAACATACCAACCCGGAACATGTGGCGGCGCTGGTTGCGGCGGTGCATGAGTTGAGCAGAAAGTACCATTAATAATTTTGCCTGAACCAATGTAGGAGCGGGCCATGCCCGCGAACATCTTTATCGCGGGTACGAAAAACTTTTGGGCACCCGCATGGCCCGCTCCTACAACAGGCTTAAAACAAAAGCCGCAGGTATCTCCTGCGGCTTTTGTATTTCTGCGACAATCGCAACGTTGATTTTTTGAATAAATATGCCAATAGTCCGCGTCGCCCTCGATGTCCCGTTGCCCACCCTGTTCGATTACACGGTGGAGGAGAGTGTTGTAGTCGGGCAGCGCGTGATCGTGCCGTTCGGACGAAGGCAAATGGCTGGGGTGGTGATGGAGTGCGTTGCCACAACGGAAGTGCCGCCTGAGCGGATCAAGCCAGTGACGCAGATGCTGCACGACAGCGCGCCGCTGTCGGCGGGGTTGCTCGACCTGCTGCGCTTTTGCAGCGACTATTACCGCTATCCGATCGGGCAGACGGTATTGTCGGCATTGCCTGTGCGGCTGCGTTCCGACAAGCCGGTCATCAGCAAACCCATGCTGAGTTATCGCCTGAGCGCCAGCGGAGCGGCGCTCGATCTGGAATCTTTTCCCAAGCGCAAGGTGGTGCAGCGGCGCGTTCTGGCGAAGCTGGCGGAACAGCCGTGCAATCTCGCGCAGCTGAAGGCGTTGTCGGCGACGGCGGGGGCGCAGTTGAAAGTGTTGGTGGAGGAGGGATGGGTTGAGCAGTGTGTAGCTGGGGTTTCTACCCCCTCTCCAGCCCTGATGGAACTACCAGCCAATCGACTAAGCCCGCAAGCGGGCAAGTCGCTGGTTGTCCCCCTGCAAGGGGGAGGGGACACAGCTGGATTCGTCACCCATGCATTTGACAACGCGCACACCCTCACCGGCGAACAGCAACTCGCAGTGGATGCCGTCACACAGTCCAGCGGCTATGCCTGCTTCCTGTTGCACGGCATCACCGGCAGCGGCAAGACCGAGGTATATGTGCATCTTATGCATGATGTCTTGCAGCGTGGCGGGCAGGTGTTGTTGCTGGTGCCGGAGATCAATCTGACGCCGCAACTGGAAAATTATTTTCGCAGCCGCTTCCCAGATGTGAACCTGATCAGCCTGCACAGCGGCTTGCCCGAGGGCGAGCGTCTGCATAACTGGCAGCAGGCGCAACTCGGCGCGGCGCAGATCGTGCTCGGCACGCGGCTGGCGGCGCTCGCCGAGTTGCCGAAACTCGCGCTGATCATCGTCGACGAGGAGCACGACAGCTCGTTCAAGCAGCAGGATGGCTTGCGCTATTCGGCGCGCGACGTGGCGATCTTCCGCGCCAACCAGCGCGGCGTGCCTGTTGTGCTGGGTTCGGCCACACCGTCTCTGGAGAGCTATCACAACGCGCAGAGCGGGCGCTATAAGATGCTCAAGCTGACCGGACGCGCACTTGCCGAGGCGCGCCTGCCTGCGGTGCGCTGCGTCAACATCAACCAGGCCGTGATGCATCACGGCATCAGCGAAAACCTGCTGCGCGAGATCGAACAACGCATGGTGCGCAAGGAACAAAGCCTGCTGTTCATCAACCGGCGCGGTTATGCGCCGGTGCTGATATGCACCTCGTGCGGCTGGCTGTCCGGCTGCAAAAATTGCGCGGGCAAGATGGTGTTGCATTTGAAAGATCAACGCCTGCGCTGCCATCATTGCGGCTACCAGATACGCGTGCCGCACGCCTGTCCAAGTTGCGGCAATGCCGATCTTCACCCGGTCGGCAGCGGCACGCAGCGCGTGGAAAGCGTGTTGCAGGAACGCTTCCCGGAGGCACGCATCCTGCGGGTGGACCGCGACAGCACGCGCAACAAGCGCGCCTGGCAGACCATGCGCGAGCAGATACACGCGAATGAAGTCGACATCCTGGTCGGCACGCAGATGCTCGCCAAGGGGCACGACTTTCCCGCGTTGACTCTGGTCGGCGTGCTCAACCCCGACAGCGCGCTATACAGCAGCGATTTCCGTGCGCCGGAAAAGCTGTTCGCGCAACTGGTGCAGGTGGCGGGACGCGCCGGGCGCGCCGACAAGCCCGGCGAGGTGCTGATCCAGACCGCCTTCCCCGATCACCCGCTGTTTCGCGCGTTGCAGACCCATGACTTCGATGGATGGGCCGCATCACAGCTTGCCGAGCGCAAGATGGCCGGCTTCCCGCCGTTTGTGTTTCAGGCGATGCTGCGCGCCGAGGGCAAGCAGGAAAACGAGGTGTATCGTTACCTGAACGACGCGCGTGCCGCCGGGATTGCATTGCAGCTTGATGTCGAAATTCTCGGCGTAGTCCCCGCCGCGCTGCCGCGCCGCGCCAATCACTTGCGCGCGCAATTGCTGATTCAAAGCATGACCCGCAAGGGTTTGCAGCAATTTCTGCGCGCCTGGCAACCTTCGCTGGACTCGCTGGCCGTTCAAAAGCTGCGCTGTTCACTGGATATCGACCCAATGGAGTTTTAGCAGGGTGACGTGTGCGGGTTGTATTGCTTGCCGTACGGTGCTAATGTCGCGCCGCGTATCCACTGGATATTTACTTGGGCGGAAATTTACCTGGGGAGTATAAAAAATGAATGAAACAACCCTGCAGAAACTTAAGCTGCCTCTCAAAGCCCTGTTCACCGGCTATCTGCTTGCGATCGGTCTGGGCTTGTTGATGGCGGGAGCGCAAATCATGCTGACCCACGGCATGGCGGACGGCAAATTCGGCCTGTCCGTGGATGACATCATATACAGCTATCATGGCAACCATGACGGCCCCAATGCCTCGAAGCTTGAATCCAAACTGTTCGGCTCGATGAAGGACAATGCGCCGCCCGAAGTGCGCATGGCGCTGCTGAAGTGGGCTGATGCGGGCGCTCCGGCAAGCGAGTGGGAAAACAACATCAAACCCAAGATCGTTGAATATTGCGGGCCTTGTCACGCCAACATGCCGGGATTGGCCAATATCACCGACAAAGCGGTAATGGATCAGATGACGAAACGCGATGAAGGGCAGTCGATTGCCACGCTGACGCGCGTCTCTCACATCCACCTGTTCGGTATCTCCTTCATCTTCTTCATGGTAGGCTGGATATTCAGTTACGCCACAGGTTTCAGCATCTGGCTCAAATCGTTATTGATCTTCACGCCGTTCGCATTCCTGATCGTGGATGTCGCGTCATGGTGGCTGACCAAACTCAATCCGAATTTTGCCTGGCTGGTGATCATAGGCGGGTTCGGCTACAGCCTGGCCTCAACGGTGATGATTTTTTCATCGCTGTATCAGATGTGGATCATGAAAAGCCCCAGGTAGCCTGGCGGCTGTTGTCAAGTCCGGAGTCATAAGAGAAACAGAATTGTTTGTTCGAACCAATTTTTTTCATCTCGGGGGAGGGATGTCATGGAAAAGCAATCGATCGCAATTGTCGGACTGGGTAAAATGGGGTCGGCTTTTCTTGAGGAATTGCTGGGGCAGCCTAACGATGGTGTCGAAATCGTCGCTGTGGTGGAAAAAAATAATACGCCCGGTCTGGCTCTGGCCAAGTCACGCGGCATCAGGAACCTCAGCATAGACGGACTGGTTGAGATGGGTGAAGACCTGGATATTCTTTTTGACCTGACCGGTGCAGCTTCGGTGCGACAAGAGCTTCGCGACAAGTTGCGCGCCGCAGGGAATCGTCACACGATCATCGCCACAGAAAATATTGCCCGCATGGTCTGGACACTTATAGCAAGGGGTGCTGATTTGCCCAGAGCTCATGCCAGCGCAGGATATTGATCAGCCTAAGGGTTATGCTTGGGCATGACCTGCCCCAACCCGCACTGCAAATAGCGAAGATGCAAAACGATCTTGTTCACTCTTTGTCAGCCATTGCCGGCAACGATGGCGTGCTGACCGGCGAACCGGCGGCGCCGTATTGCACCGATTGGCGCGGTCGTTATTCGGGCAATGCGCTGGCGGTGGTATTCCCATCCGATACGCAGCAGGTCGCCGAGACGGTGAAGCTGTGCGCCGCAAACAATGTCGCCATCGTGCCGCAGGGCGGCAACACCAGTTTGTGCGGGGGCAGCGTGCCGCTTCCACAAGGCGTACAAATCGTACTGAACCTGTCGCGCATGAACCAGATTCTTGCCGTCGATCCAGACAATTACACTATGACTGTCGAGGCTGGTTGCAAGCTGGCCGATGTGCGCGATGAGGCTGAGAAAAACAACCGCTTTTTCCCGCTGGGCCTGACCGCCACACAAAAATATTGCGAGATCGGCGGCAACCTTTCCACCAATGCGGGCGGTATCAATGTGCTGCGCTACGGCAATGCGCGCGACCTGGTGCTCGGGCTGGAAGTGGTGTTGCCGGACGGACGCATCTGGAACGGTCTGCGCAGCCTGCGCAAGGATAACTCCGGCTATGATCTGAAGCATCTGTTCATCGGCGCGGAAGGCACGCTCGGTATCATCACCGCCGCCGTGCTGAAATTGTTCCCGCGTCCGCAAGCCGAGGCGACCGCGTGCGTGGCAGTGCGTGATCCGGCTGCTGCAGTTTCGCTGTTGGCCCATCTGCGTGCCGCGTGCGGCGACAGGATCAGCGCCTTCGAGATCATCTCGCGCTCCTGTCTCGACCTGGTGTTCAAGCATACCCCCGCTACGCGCGAACCGTTCGCAAGCAAACACGAGTGGATCGTCGTCACCCAGTTGGCCGACGTGCTGCCCGCGCTGCTGGATGCCGCCTTGCGTGATTCGCTCAAATCGTTCGGCAACGGTGTCATCGAATTCGACATCACCACCAACAAAGACCATGCCGAGCGCTGGTGGCAGCTGCGCAAGAACATCAGCGAAGCGCAAAAACGCGAGGGTGTCAGCATCAAGCACGATATTTCTGTTCCAATCAGCCGCATCGCCGATTTCATTGCGCGCGCCGATGCGGCATTGCGCAATGCATTCCCTGGTGTCCGCATAGTGGCGTTCGGACATATGGGCGATGGCAACATCCATTACAACATCTCTATGCCGGATGCGGCACAGAACGAGACTTTCATCGCGCGACAGGAAGGCTCGGTGAACCGGTTGGTGTATACGGCAGTGCGCGAGCTCAACGGCAGCATCAGCGCAGAGCACGGCCTGGGGCAGCTCAAGCGCGATACCATCCGTGACTACAAAAACCCGCTGGAACTGGAGTTGATGCGCACCATCAAGCAGGCGCTTGATCCGCAGGGGCTGATGAATCCGGGCAAGGTTTTGTAACCCGTTTAAGCAAAATAAAAACAGGAGATACACATGGCAGCACAACCGGAAATCACCAATATGGCATTGTTCTGCGATTTCGAGAACATCGCGCTGGGTGTGCGCGATGCCAAGTACGCGCAATTTGATATCAAGAAGGTGCTGGAACGCCTGCTGCTCAAGGGCAGCATCGTCGTCAAGAAAGCCTATTGCGACTGGGAACGTTACAAGGACTTCAAGGCGACGATGCACGAGGCTGCATTCGAATTGATCGAGATCCCGCACGTGCGCCAGTCGGGCAAGAACTCCGCTGACATCCGCATGGTCGTCGACGCGCTCGACCTCTGCTATACCAAAGCCCATGTCGATACCTTCGTCATCATCAGCGGCGACTCGGATTTCTCTCCGCTGGTTTCCAAGCTGCGCGAAAACAACAAATACGTGATCGGCATCGGCGTGAAGGATTCGACCTCGGACCTGCTCAGCGCCAATTGCGACGAGTTCATCTTCTATGACGATCTGGTGCGCGCACAGGAGGCAAAAAAGAAACAGGCCGCCAAGAAAATGCCTGCCAAGCCCGCTGGCGGAGCGGCGAAGCCGGGGGAAGCGAAGTCCGGCGAAGCAAAGGGCGAGGAAGACAAGCGCCAGGAAGCACTTGATTTCATCGTCGAGACCGTCGAAGCGTTGATCGCCGAGCGCGGCTCGGACGAAAAGATCTGGGGCTCGATGGTCAAGACCACCATGCAGCGCCGCAAGCCGGGATTCACCGAATCTTCTTACGGCTATCGCTCGTTCAAGGAATTGGTCGAAGATGCGCAGAAGCACAAACTACTTGTTGTGGTGCGCGACGAGAAATCGGGGCAGTACACGATATGTTTGCCTGCAACAGACTGACGAACGGGTCTGTTTACGAATGGCCGGTTTATGCCGGCAGTCAAAAGTTGCCGCTGGTGAAGGGAGGCAATTTATCAGCGTGAGGGTCAGTTGCGTCCGTACTTGCTACTCATTATCATGCGGACACAGGGCTGCCTGTTCTCACGAATAAAGACACATGAAACCATCAATAGCAACGAGACGGGTTTCTACGTAATCTTGGTAACGGAGCGCATGCGTCAGACGACGAATGGACATTTCAACGGTTGCGCGAGTTGCCATCTGACCCCACAGCCGAGAGGGATGGGCGCAAGAATGGTGTGTGTCCATCACTTTGAACATTGTTCGTCAGAGGAGAAGAAATAATGATCCGAGGTTTTCTTGTTGCGTGTCTTCTGGTTGTGTTGTTTGGCTGCGCCACAGGCGAAAAAATACAGGACGTCCACGTGGGTATGTCGAAAGGCCAGGTGATTGCTTTTCTCGGGAAGCCAGACGGGTCTCAACGCAGCGGGGAGTATGAAGCACTTCGATACACCAACCGTACTATCAACGGATCGTCGCCGGACCGTGCTGACTACAACGTGATTCTCCTGGAAGGTTCCGTTGTCGAATATGGATTCGGCTATGTCCGGCAGCGTGATCCGACTGTCAATAATAGATTAATCCTTGTCCCATCAAGGTAGGCCTTGAATGACAATCGACCAAGACGTTGGCGGGCTGCTTTGGGGAAGCATCGAACTTCTGGTATATGTGGAAGCTGAAGCCCAGCAAAACTCCATTCATGATCTGAAAGCAAGTTCATAAACAATCCGGTAGCACCCAAGTGATATAATCCGCGCCTCTCTAAAGGTGCCGTTTCATGTCCGTCGTCTTGAATTTTAAATCCCATTTAGCCGAATTGTTCGCGCAGGCATTGAGCGAGGTCGCTCCGGATGCTATACAAATCGAAATACTGATCGAGCGCCCCAAGCTGGCAACGCATGGCGATTACGCCTGCAATCTGGCGATGCAACTGGCCAAACCGCTGCGCAAATCGCCGCGCGATATCGCGCAGGCGTTGATCGCGGCATTGCCTGCTTCCGATATGATCGAGAGGCTGGAAATCGCCGGGGCGGGCTTCATCAATGTGTTCATCACCACGGCGGCAAAGCAGCACGTCGTGCATGGTGTGTTGCAGGCGGGTGCGGGCTACGGGCACATCCATCTCGGCGCAGGGCGCAAGGTGGGCGTGGAGTTCGTCTCGGCGAACCCGACCGGGCCGCTGCATGTGGGACATGGGCGCGGCGCCGCGGTCGGCGATTGCCTGTGCAGCGTGTTGCATGCGGCGGGCTGGAATGTGACGCGCGAGTTTTACTACAACGATGCGGGTGTGCAGATCGATAACCTGACGCGCTCGGTGCAATTGCGCTGCAGGGGCATCACGCCGGACCATCCGTCCTGGCCGGAAGAAGGCTATCGCGGCGATTACATCGCGGATGTCGCCGAGGCCTATCTGGCCCAGGAAACGGTGGAAGCGGACGACCAGCATGTGAAGGCCTCGGGTAATGTGAACGATGCCGAGGCGATCCGCCATTTCGCGGTGGCCTATCTGCGCCGCGAACAGGACATCGACCTGCGCGCTTTCGGCGTGAACTTCGATGTGTTCGCGCTGGAGTCTGCGCTATACACCGACGGCAAGGTGGAAGAAGTAGTCAAGAAGCTGATCGCAAGCGGACACACCTACGAGCAAGACGATGCGCTGTGGCTGCGCACCACCGATTTCGGCGACGACAAGGACCGGGTGATGCGCAAGAGCGACGGCACTTACACCTATTTCGTGCCGGACGTGGCCTATCATCTGGACAAGTGGCGGCGCGGTTTTGTGCGCGTCATCAACGAGCAGGGCGCGGATCATCACAGCACGATCACGCGTGTGCGCGCAGGTTTGCAGGCACTGGATGCCGGCATCCCGCCAGGCTGGCCGGATTACGTGCTGCACCAGATGGTGACGGTGTTGCGCGACGGCCAGGAGGTGAAGATCTCCAAGCGTGCGGGCAGCTATGTCACATTGCGCGACCTGATCGACGAAGTGGGCTGCGATGCGACGCGCTATTTCCTCGCCGCGCGCCACACGGATTCGCAACTGGTGTTCGACATCGACCTGGCGAAATCCAAAAGCAACGAAAACCCTGTGTATTACATCCAGTATGCCCACGCGCGCATCTGTGCGGTGCTGGCGCAATGGGGCGGCGAACGGAAAGCCCTGCTGAAGGCGGAGGTCGGCCTGCTGGACAACGATTATGAGACCACATTGTTGCAGAAGCTGATCGATTATCCGCAGGTGATCGAGAATGCCGCGCAGGATCTGGCGCCTCACTTGATCGCCTTTTATCTGAAGGACTTGGCGGCCGATTTCCACAGCTACTATAATGCCTCGCGTTTTCTCGTCGAGGACGAAGCGGTCAAGTCGGCGCGTCTGGCATTGATCGCCGCAGTTGCACAAGTGATACATAACGGACTGGCCTTGCTGGGTGTGAGCGCACCTGAAAAAATGTGATAGGCGCGTGACCATACAATGAGCCGCGAAAAATGCGACGAGACAGAACGGATAAGACATGGGCAGAGACAACGGCAATAAATCCACTGCGCCGCGCAAGGGCGGGGATTCCTTATGGGCGGGCATGCTTGCCGGCATGGTGATCGGTGTAGCCTTGGCTGCGGGCGTGGCGTGGTTTCTGATGAAGTCACCCAGACCATTCTTGAACAAGGAACAGCCGGCTCTGGCGAAACCGGATGCGACTAAAATCCCTGCCGCAGCAGAAAAGCCGGCTGCAACAGGCGATGGCAAACAGCATTTCGAATTTTACAAAATGCTGACTGATAAACAGGGTGCGGCAGCCGTTGTGCCGGCCAAGCCTGCAGACAAGCCCCAACCAGCCAAATCGCTATCGGCTGGCAGCAAAACTGCCGCGGGCTATGAACCGCAGATATTGCAGGCGGGGTCATTTTCCAATGTCAACGACGCTGAAAATCTGAAGGCCAAACTTGCCTTGCTGGGTGTCGAAGCGAACATTCAAAGCGCGACCATCCCGGATAAAGGGGTGTGGTATCGTGTGCGTGTGGGACCATACAAAAATGCGGATGAGATGAATCATGCGCGCGGTTTTCTGAAACAAAACGGGGTGGAAAGTACTCCGATGCGGGCGCAATAAGCGTATTTACAATCACCATGAGGAGCGATAGATGAAGAGCATGATCAAAGGATTGTTGGTTGCGGTAGCACTGTTTGTCAGCGGAACGGCATTAGCCGATGCCCAACTTGGCAAGGATTATAGTTTGCTGAATCCTCCACAACCGACCAGCACCAGGAAAATCGAAGTCCTGGAATTTTTCTTCTACGGCTGTTCACACTGCTTTCATTTGCACCCGCTGCTGAGCGCGTGGGAAAAGACCATGCCAAAAGATGTGGAGCTGACTTTCGTGCCCACCGTTTTCCGTGATTCCTGGGAGCCGATGGCAAGTACTTTCTATACGCTGGAAAGCATGGGAAAACAGCAACAGTTGCATGACGCGCTGTATCGTGCATGGAACGAAGAAAATACGGTCTTGGTCGACGAAGACAAGATTGCCGATTTTGTGGCCAAACATGGTGTCGATCGCGCGAAATTCACCGCTGCGTACAACTCATTTGCCGTGCAAAGCAAGGTGACGCGCGCCAAGCAAATGATACGCAGTTATGGGATCAACGGCACGCCCACACTGGTGGTGGACGGCAAATATGTGATCGAAGGCTTGCAACCGGAGGACACCATCCGCGCCTTGAAGGACGTGATCGCGATGGCGCGCAAGGAACACCGCGGATAAACATTCACAGGAGCCGGGATTGCACCCGCAAGGAGTAGGCCGTGCGGTTCCCGTAGCTAATGCTACGACCGCTACACTCAGGAGAGAGGATCGAGTCAAAAGCAGGGCTGCAGGCTTAACTCGATCCCATATCCTCACTCCTCAATCCTGTTTTTGTGTGGTCAGCTTTGCATGGCCATTCGACTGATGAGACAACTGGTGAAACTACTAGCTATTCGACTAAGCGAGCAAGCAATGCTCGCCAAGTCGCTGGTTATAGCCATCCCACTAAGCAACCCAAAGACGGTTGCAAGTGGTTGGTTATAATCATGCAAAAGACGCAGGTTAAGTCGCTGGTCATAAGCGGCGCGTCGAGCGGTTTAGGTCTGGCCTTCGCGCGCCATTATCTTGAACGCGGCGCGACGGTCGCCGCATTCGCCCGGCGTGGCGAACTGCTGCAAACTCTCAGCGCAGGATTCCCCGATAAGGTTTTTTGTTACGCGCTGGATGTGCGTGATTCGACTGCCATACAACATGCGGCAAACGATTTCATCACCCGCGCTGGTGTGCCGGATGTGGTCATCGCCAACGCCGGGGTAAGTGTAGGCACACTCACCGAATACGACGAAGACATCGATGCTTTTCAGCAGGTGATGGATATCAACGTGCTGGGCATCGTAAAAACTTTCCAACCCTTTGTTGCGGCGATGCGTGCAAGGAAACGGGGAACACTGGTCGGGATTGCCAGCGTGGCGGGGTTTCGCGGCTTGCCTGGGGCGAGCGCCTACTCCGCCTCCAAGGCTGCCGTCATTTCGTATCTGGAATCTTTGCGGGTGGAGCTGCGTGGCAGCGGAGTGAAAGTCGTTACGATTTGTCCGGGCTATATCAAGACCCCGATGACTTCCATCAATCCTTACTCGATGCCGTTCATACTGGATGCAGACGATGCTGCAAGACGCATGGCGCGGGCCATAGCACGGCAAACTTCATTTGCCGTGATCCCCTGGCAAATGGGTTTGGTCGGGCGCATCCTTAAATGGCTGCCGCGCTGGTTATATGACAGGTTGTTTGCTCACGCGCCGCGCAAACCGCGCGGACGCACCTAACGGAAATCCCTGCAAATCGCTGCGGACATGCAATAAGGCGCACGGGACGTGGCAATTCCTCTTTGCCAACTCGGATAGTTTTCTGTATTCTGGGAAGCTGTTAGACCCCAAGTTCGACAGGCCTCCGGATTATGAGGCTTTTTCTCAACCTGTTTATTAAGGAAGTCATGATGAAAACCATTTTTACCTTGCTGGTTCTGCTGGCTTTTACCGGCACCGCCATTGTAGTACCACAATCCAGTGCGTTTGCGGCCAGCCAATACCCCAACACAGGCAAAGTATTGGAAACGATGGATGCCTCGATATACACATACGTGCAAGTCACCGGCGCCAATGGCCCGGTATGGATCGCAGCCTCCAAGACCAAAGTCGCAAAGGGTGAAACCATCAGCTATCCTGATGGCGCAGTGATGACCAACTTTACCAGCACATCGCTGAACCGCACCTTCGACAAGATCATTTTTGTCGATAAGATAAAAGTGGAAAAGAAGAAATAGACCAAACAGGTTAGTTTGAAACCCCGGTTTGCCACCGGGGTTTTTTTGTTGGTGGGAGGCAAATTCGCGCATTACCAAGGAGCAAACATGAAACTGTATTATTCACCCGGTGCCTGCTCGCTGGCTTCGCACATCGCGCTGTATGAAACCGGTCTGCCGTTCGAGATCGACAGGATAATCAAAACCACCAAGATGACAGTAGGCGGCGAAGACTTCATGCAGGTCAATCCCAAAGGCTACGTGCCGACCATCAAGCTGGATGACGGCAGCATCCTGACCGAGGGCGCTGCGGTTCTGCAGTATATCGCCGACCAGAAACCTGCCTCAGGCCTCGCGCCCAAAGCGGGCACGATGGAGCGTTATCGCCTGCAGGAATGGCTCACCTTCATCAGCAGCGAGATTCATAAATCCTTCAGCCCGTTCTTCAACAAGGATGCGTCGGAAGATACAAAAAACATTGCGCGCAACAATCTGAACAAGCGCTTGGCTCATGCGGAAACTCAGCTGGCGAAAACTCCCTATTTGATGGGCGAGCATTTCACCGTGGCGGATGCGTATCTGTTCGTGGTGGTCGGCTGGAGCAAGCACGCTGGCTTTGATCTCGGCCCGTTCCCGAAGATACAGGAGTATCTGGCGCGAGTAGCTGCGCGTCCTGCCGTGCAAGCGGCGATGAAGGCAGAGGGCTTGATCAAGTAGTTCTCTGAGAAAATGTAGAAACAAAAAAGCCGCATTGTTGCGGCTTTTTGGTTTTGGGCTTCAGGAAAAGTTAACCCGCCAGCTTCTTCTTCAGCACGTCATTCAGCTGTGCCGGATTAGCCTTGCCCTTGCTGGCTTTCATTGCCAAGCCAACGAAGAAGCCGAACACCTTATCCTTGCCGCTGCGATACTCGGCCACTTGTGCCGGGTTCGCGGCGATGATCTCGTCCACGATCTTCTCGATCGCGCCGCTGTCAGAGACCTGCTTCAGTCCCTTGGCTTCGATGATGGCATCTATGCTTACCGTTACGGTTGCTGGATAGGTAGTTATCTTCAGATTCTGTACTGTCGCTTCGACATTAACTGTACCGGCTGCCCAAAGCGCATCAAAAAGCTCTTTGGCTGTCTTGTTGTTGAGTGTGCCATCAGCAAGACGTAGCAGCACCACTGCCAGCTGTTCGGCGGAAACCGGGCAGACGGCAATATCCTTACCTTCACGGTTGAGCCGCGCAGCTACTTCGCCCATTAGCCAGTTGGCGCACAACTTCGCATTATTTTTACCTGCAGCCGCAATGCAATCTTCGAAGTAATTAGCCATCTCGCGCGAAGCCGTAAGAATGCCTGCATCGTAAGTCGACAGGCCGAGTTCGTTTACATAGCGTTCGCGCTTTGCTTGTGGCAACTCGGGCAACGTGGCGCGTACCTGCTCCAGCATCGCGGGAGTGATGTCCAGAGGCAGCAAGTCGGGATCGGGGAAGTAACGGTAGTCATGCGCCTCTTCCTTGCTGCGCATCGCATGGGTTGTGCCTTTGTCAGGGTCGAACAATATCGTGGCCTGGTGTATCTTGCCGCCGTTCTCGATGGTGTCGATCTGCCACTGCACTTCGTAGTCGATGGCCTGCTGCATGAACTTGAACGAGTTGAGGTTCTTGATCTCGCGGCGCGTGCCGAGCGCTTCGCCGGGACGGCGCACCGACACGTTGACGTCGCAGCGGAACGAGCCTTCCTGCATGTTGCCGTCGCAGATGCCGATCCAGCGCACCAGCGAGTGCAGGGTCTTGGCATACGCCACCGCTTCGGCTGCGGAGCTCATGTCCGGCTCGGAAACGATCTCCAGCAGCGGTGTCCCGGCGCGGTTCAGGTCTATGCCGGTCAGGCCCTGGGACTCGCCATGCACCGATTTGCCGGCATCCTCCTCCAGATGCGCGCGGGTGATGCGCACCACCTTCTCATAGGGTTTGGCATTCCCGGACAGCGGCTCGACCTGGATGGTCAGCGCACCCTGCCCCACTACCGGCAGATCGAACTGGCTGATCTGGTAGCCCTTGGGCAGGTCGGGATAGAAATAATTCTTGCGCGCAAACACCGAGCGCGGCGCGATGTGCGCACCGACCGCGAGGCCGAACTTGATCGCGCGTTCCACCGCGCTCTTGTTCAGCACCGGCAGCACGCCCGGTAACGCGATGCTCACCGCGTCAGCCTGCGTGTTCGGCTCGGCACCATAGGTGGTGGAGGCGCCCGAAAATATCTTGCTGCTGGTCGAGAGCTGGGTATGCACCTCCAGCCCGATGACGGTTTCCCATTTCATGTTCATTCCTTACATCCCGATGTCTTGCGGGGCATGATCGTGATGATCGGTCGCCAGCTGGTATTGATGCGCGACGTTCAGCATCCGCGCCTCGGCGAAATAGTTGCCGATGATCTGCAGTCCGACCGGGCGGCCGTTGCTGCCGAAGCCCGCCGGGATCGACATGCCGGGTAGGCCGGCCAGATTCACCGCGATCGTGTAGATGTCGGACAGATACATCTGCACCGGGTCGTCGCCCTTTTCGCCCAGATTGAATGCGGTGCTCGGGCTGGTCGGCCCCATGATCACATCGCACTGCTTGAACGCGTCGGCGAAATCCTGCGCGATCAGGCGGCGGATCTTTTGCGCCTGCAGGTAATACGCGTCGTAGTAGCCGTGCGACAGCACGTAGGTGCCTATCATGATGCGCCGTTTCACCTCCGCGCCGAAGCCTTGCGCGCGGCTCTTTTCATACATCTCGGTGAGGTCGCCGTATTCCGGCGCACGGTAACCGTAGCGCACGCCATCATAGCGCGACAGGTTGCTGGAGGCTTCCGCCGGCGCCAGCACGTAATAGACCGGCACCGCCAGCCTGGAATTCGGCAGGCTGATGTCGACGATGGTTGCGCCCAGCTTTTTGTATTCGGCAATCGCCGCGTTCACGCAGTTGGCGACATCCTGGGCCAGACCTGCCGCGAAAAATTCTTTTGGCAGGCCGATGCGCAGGCCGGCCAATGGTTTGCTCAAGTCGCGCGCGTAGTCTTCCTTGTCGCGTTGCAGGCTGGTGGAGTCACGCTCGTCGAAGCCGGTCATCACGTTCAGCAATAATGCCAAATCCTCAGCGCTACGCGCCATCGGCCCGGCTTGGTCCAGGCTGGAGGCGAAGGCGATCATGCCGTAGCGCGACACCGTGCCATAGGTCGGCTTGATGCCGGAGATGCCGCACAGCGCGGCGGGCTGGCGTATCGAACCGCCGGTGTCGGTTCCGGTCGCGGCGGCGCACAGGCGCGCGGCTACCGCACAGGCCGCGCCGCCGGAGCTGCCGCCGGGTACTGCATTTTGATCCCAGGGGTTTTTCACCGCGCCGAAATACGAGGTCTCGTTTGAGGAGCCCATCGCGAATTCATCCATATTGGTCTTGCCCAGATTCACCGCCCCGGCATTGTTGAATTGAGTGATGACGTGCGCATCATAGGGCGCGATGAAATTCTCCAGCATCTTCGAGCCGCAGGTGGTGCGCCAGCCCTTGGCGCAGAAGATGTCCTTTTGCGCGATCGGGATGCCGGTGAGCGGTTGCGCCTTGCCGCCGGTCAGCAGCGCATCGGCCTGACGCGCCTGCGCCAGGCTGGTTTCGGCGCTGGTGGTGATATAGGCATTCAGCGCGGGATTCAGCGCGGCGATGCGGTCGAGGTAGAGCTGCGTGAGCTCGATGCTGGATATTTTTTTGGCGCGTAAGGCCGCGCCCAATTGCTTGAGACTGGAATTCAACATGGCAGATTACTCGATGACTTGTGGCACCAGGTACAGCCCGGCTTCGACTTGCGGCGAGCCTTTATATTGCGGAGCAAGGGACTGGAACAATTCGCGCTGGTTGGTCTCCGTCACCTTATCTTCGCGCAGCCGCTGGGATAAATCCTGGGCATGAGACATGGGGATGATGCCTTGGGTATCGACGGCCTGCATTTCGGCGATCAGGTCAAAAATCCCGGAAAGTTGCGTGCGGGCGGTTTCGATTTCCGCTTCGCTCATCGCCAGCCGGGCTAAACTGGCGACTTTACGGACATCTGCATTGGCCAAAAACATAGTAGGGGACATAGCAAAAACTTTATTGAAATAAGGCTAATAGGGTATCATACGAAGGCTGATTGGCAAGGGTTTGTTGGCGCACCTCTTTGAGACAAGGACAGAACATGTTGGGATTTTTGAAAGGCTATTTTACAAATGATTTGGCGATCGACCTCGGTACGGCGAATACGCTGATCTGGGTGCGCGGACAAGGCATCGTGCTGGATGAACCTTCAGTAGTGGCGATACGCCAGGAGGGCGGGCCGAACGGCAAGAAAGTGATCCAGCAGGTCGGGCTGGCCGCCAAGCAGATGATGGGGCGCACGCCGGGCAGCATCACCGTGATCCGTCCGATGAAGGATGGCGTGATCGCCGATTTCACCGTCACCGAACTGATGCTCAAACATTTTATCCGCAAGGTATACAAGGCCGGCATTTTCAGTCCCAGTCCGCGCATCGTGATCTGTGTGCCGTGCGGTTCCACGCAAGTGGAGCGGCGCGCGATCCGCGAATCCGCAGTTGGCGCCGGTGCGCGGCGTGTGGAGTTGATCGAGGAACCGATGGCTGCAGCGATCGGTGCGGGTCTGCCGGTGGAAGAGGCGACCGGCTCCATGGTAGTGGACATCGGCGGCGGCACGACAGAGGTAGGCGTGATCTCTCTGGGCGGACCGGTGTATTCCGGGTCGGTGCGCGTTGGCGGCGACAAGTTCGACGAGGCGATCATCAATTACATACGCCGCAATTACGGCATGCTGATCGGCGAAACCACCGCCGAAGAGATCAAGAAGACGATAGGCTCCGCTTTCCCCGGCTCCGAGGTTCGCGAGATGGAAGTGACCGGGCGCAACCTGGCCGAAGGCGTGCCGCGCAGCTTCACCATTTCCAGCAATGAAGTGCTCGAAGCCATGACCGACCCGCTCAACAATATCGTCAGCGCGGTGAAGACGGCGCTCGAACAGACGCCGCCCGAACTCGGCGCGGACATTGCCAACAAGGGCATGGTGTTGACCGGCGGCGGCGCGCTGCTGCGCGACCTGGATCGCCTGCTGATGGAGGAAACCGGTTTGCCGGTGCTGATCGCCGATGACCCGTTGACCTGTGTGGTGCGCGGGTCGGGCATGGCCCTCGAACACATGGATAAGTCGACCAGCATTTTTACAACAGAATGAGATTGTAAGTGGTGAGATTTGAGTGGAAAGTCGCAAGACGTAAGTTGGATGGCCAGCTCTTGTCAACTTCCAACTCACGTCTCCCAGCTTCCATTCCATGATAGACGGCACGCAATCTTTCCGGTTTTTCAATCGCGGCCCCAGTCCGGTGGCGCGGCTGGTTTTTTTTGCGGTGCTTTCCTTGCTGCTGATGTTCGTGGACACACGCTATCGCTATCTGGAGTCGACGCGCAGCGCGTTGTCGATACTGGTCTCGCCGATACAGCGATTGGCGACCTTGCCGAGCGCATTGTGGGAAAAGGCCGGCGATTTTTTTATCACGCAGAGCACACAACGCGGCCTGATAAGGCAGAATGACGAATTGAAGCAGCAGCATCAGAGCGATGCCGCACAATTGCTGCAGTTGCAAGCACTGCAATCGGAAAACCAGCAATTGCGCAATCTGGACGGCTTGCCGATACGCAACGAATTCACCACCCAGTTAGTCGAAGTCATTTATGCCGAACGTGATGTATTCAGCCGCAAAGTGCTCATTAACAAGGGCGCAGGTGCGGACGTGCAGCTCGGACAAGTGGTGATAGATGACAACGGCATCGTCGGGCAAATCACCCGCGTCTATCCCTGGCTTTCCGAAGTCACCCTGATCACCGAAAAAGATCATGCAGTTCCGGTGCAAGTGTTGCGCAATGGATTGCGTGCCATCGTGTTTGGCGCGGGAGATGCCAGCCAGTTGTCGCTGCGCTATATGCCGAACAGTGCGGATATTCAAAACGACGATGTGCTGGTCACTTCAGGCATAGACGGCATCTATCCGCCGGGCATCCCTGTCGCCAGGGTGATAAAAGTCGAACACGATGCAGCCTATCCCTTTGCGCATATTGTTTGTTTGCCGTTGGCGGGAGTGGATAAACACCGCCATCTGCTAATCCTGTCCAGCTTGCCCAGGTTGCCGGAGCGTCCCGATGAAAAATCTGCGGCGGCAAGTTCCGACAGTCGTGTGAAGGTCCGGAGAAATAATTAGATGCCCTCTCTCTCCATGCGCGCCAAAGCGGAAATCCAGCGCCCTGTCAGCAATATCTTTATCTTGTCCAGCGTGCTGATCGCGCTGTTTCTGAACGGACTGCCATGGGAGGGCATTGCACTGGCATTACGCCCGGACTTTGTGGCGCTGGTCATGTTGTATTGGTGTACGCATAAACCGCTGCGCGTCGGCATCGGGATGTCGTGGGCAGTGGGGATACTCGCCGATGTGTCCGATGCCAGTCTGTTCGGCCAGCACGCGCTTGCGTATACAGTGCTCGCTTTTGGCGGTGTGGTGCTGCATCGCAGGCTGCAGATGTTTGATCTGCGCCAGCAGACCATACAGGTGTTCGGAATATTCGCGGCGACATACGCAGTGTATGCGCTGGTGAATTGGCAGGTAAACGGTTATGTGGTGTGGACGTATTTTCTCGGTTGCCTGACCTCGACGTTGCTGTGGATGCCGCTCAGCATCATGTTCCTGGCAATCAGGCAGAAGAGAGCGGATAGCAATCGCACATGAAGACGCGCGTTGAGTTTAAAAATCATCAGCGCGAGATTTTTCACTTCCAGTTGCGGCTGGTCGTCGGCCTCGGTTTTGTATCGGCATTGCTGGCCATTCTGCTGTTGCGTTTCTTCTATCTGCAGGCGGTGCGCCATGGTTATTACCAGACATTGTCGGAAAGCAACCGCATCGCCATCGTTCCCATCGTTCCAAATCGCGGCCTGATACTCGACCGCAACGGCGTGGTGCTGGCGCGCAATTATTCCGGCTACACGCTGGAGATAAACCAGAACAAGACAGCCAATATCGAAGCCACGATAAATGAGCTGTCCACGCTGGTGACAATCACCAACAAGGACCGCAAGCGTTTTAACAAACTGCTCGCCGAGAGCCACAACTTTGAAACGCTGGTGATACGCAATCGCCTGAGCGATGAAGAGGTCGCGCGCTTTGCCGCGCAGCAATACCGCTTTCCGGGTGTCGAGATCAAGGCGAGATTATTTCGCGATTATCCGTTCGGCGCGCAGACATCCCACTTGATCGGCTATATCGGACGTATCAATGATACCGAAGCAAGCCAGCTTGAAGAAAGCGATCTGGCGGCAAATTATCGCGGTTCGGATTACATCGGCAAGACCGGCCTGGAGCAGAGCTACGAAAGCGATCTGCACGGCACTACCGGGATAGAACAGGTCGAAGTGGATGCGGGAGGGAGGGCAGTGCGCATGCTATCCAGCACCGCGCCGGTTTCCGGCAACACGCTGATATTGAGCATCGATGCAAAGTTGCAGGAAATCGCCGAGAAGTCATTTGGCGATTATCGCGGCGCACTGGTGGCGATCGATCCGAACAACGGCGAAGTGCTGGCCTTCGTCAGCAAGCCGGGCTACGACCCCAATCCGTTCATCGACGGCATCGATACGCAGAGCTGGGATGATCTGAACAACTCGCCCGATGTGCCGCTGAACAATCGCGCGCTGCGCGGACAATATCCGCCTGGCTCGACCATCAAGCCTTTCATGGCGCTTGCCGGTTTGAATTTCCACATCCGCAAGCCCGAACAGACCATCAGCGATAACGGTGTATATTACTTGCCGGGCAGCAGCCGTCAATATCGCGACTGGAAAGCGGGCGGTCACGGCAGCGTGAACATGTTCAAGGCCATCCAGATGTCATGCGACACTTATTTCTATGGCCTGGCTACCGATATGGGCATAGACAATATTTCCGACTTCCTGTCGCGCTTTGGTTTTGGCAAGAAGACCGGTATCGACATGGAAGGTGAGACTTCCGGATTGCTTCCATCCCAGGAATGGAAGATGAAACGCTACCAGCAAATATGGTATCCCGGCGACACGGTATCGGTCGGTATCGGGCAAGGTTACACTCTGGTCACTCCCTTGCAGCTGGCATTTGCCACTGCCACGCTGGCGAACAACGGCGTTGCATACCAGCCCCATCTGGTAAAGGAAGTGCAGAGCCCGCGCAGCAGCGAGAATCGTTTCATCGCCAAGGACCCCCTGTACGATTTGAAAATCAATCCCAAGGACCTGGATCTGGTCAGGCGTGCCATGGTGGCTGTCACACAGCCTGGCGGCACGGCCGTATATGCATCCCTGGGCGCGCCCTATCAAATCGCAGGCAAGACCGGCACGGCACAGGTGGTTGCGATGAAACAGGGTGAAAAATATGATGCTAAAAAAGTCGATGAGCGGCTTCGCGATCATGCCTGGTTCATTGCTTATGCTCCTGCAGATAAGCCCCGCATTGCGCTGGCAGTGTTGGTGGAAAACGGCGGACACGGCGGCGGCACAGCCGCGCCCATCGCGCGCAAAGTGCTTGACTATTACCTGCTCGGCAAAGTGCCAAAGCCATTGGTGGAAGTGAAAGAAGGGGGCGAACATGACTAAGCGGCAACTCTGGCTGCGCTTCATCGCGCATATCGACCGGCAACTGCTGCTGGGCATAGGCCTGCTGCTGCTGACCAGCCTGCTGGTGTTGTACAGCGCGGATAACGCCAGCTGGGATCGCCCGCTCAGCCAGATGCGCAACATCGTGGTAGCGTTGGTCATCATGTGGCTGGTCGCCAATCTTCCATTGCATTATCTGATGCGCACCGCCGTGCCGATTTATGTGCTGGGGATGGTATTGCTGATCGGTGTGGCGCTGTTCGGCGAGATCAGCCACGGCGCGCGGCGCTGGCTGAACCTGGGCGTGATGACCATCCAGCCTTCAGAGCTGATGAAGATCGGCGTGCCGTTGATGATGGCCTGGTATTTCGAAAAGCACGAAGCCACGCTCACGCTGAAAAATTATTTCATCGCCGCGCTGCTGTTGCTGATGCCGATCGCGTTGATCGCACGCCAGCCCGATCTGGGAACGTCGCTGCTGATCTCCGCGAGCGGATTCTATGTGTTGTTTTTGGCAGGGCTGAGCTGGCGCGTGATAGGCGGGCTGTTCGTCGCTGCCCTCGCCAGCGCTCCGGTGCTGTGGTCGATGATGCACGAATATCAGCGCCACCGCATCATGATGCTGCTCGATCCTACACAGGATGCGTTGGGCAATGGCTATCACACCATCCAGGCGACCATTGCGGTGGGCTCAGGCGGCATTCTCGGCAAGGGGTATCTGAACGGTACGCAGGCCCATCTTGATTTCCTGCCCGAGCGCACCACCGATTTTATTTTCGCTGTCTATTCCGAGGAGTTCGGTTTGATCGGCAACCTGATCCTGTTGTCGCTGTACGCCTTTGTGATCTGGCGCGGCTTCATCATCACTTCGCATGCATCCACATACTTCACGCGCCTGATGGCCGGCTCCATCACGCTGACGTTTGCCACTTATGCGTTCGTCAACATGGGCATGGTCAGCGGCATCCTGCCCGTGGTCGGCGTGCCGCTGCCGCTGATCAGTTATGGCGGCACATCCATGCTGACCCTGCTGCTCGGTTTTGGTATGCTGATGAGCATAGAGACACACAAGAAATTGGTAAAGACATAGGAGATTGCATGAGTAATAGGGCCGCAGTTCTGATCGTGACAACACTACTGCTCGCCGCGTGCGGCAGTATCCCGCAGCACAAGACGGCAACGCCGAGTCCGGCTGCAGCGCCAAGTGCCGGCGGCTACCTCCCAGGAGACGGCCCTGGGGCAAACATCCCCGTCAATCTTGATTCGATACCGGATGCCGTGCCGAAAAACGAACCATTGCACCGTTATGCGAATCGTCCCTATATCGCGCTGGGCAAGACTTACACGCCCATGACCGTCGTTGGAAATTTCAAGGAACGCGGCATCGCATCATGGTATGGCAAGAAATTCAATGGCGAGCGAACATCGAGCGGCGAGATATATGACATGTATGCCATGACTGCCGCGCACCCCACGTTGCCGTTGCCCAGCTATGCGCGTGTGACGAATCTTGCCAATCATAAATCGGTCATCGTGCGCGTCAATGACAGAGGACCGTTCATGAAGGATCGCATCATCGATCTTTCATACACCGCCGCGTACAAGCTGGGCATCATCGGCGACGGCAGTTCGGAAGTCGAAGTGGAAAGCATCAATCCCAATGTCATTGTCAAAACCATCGAAGCCAGCACCGTGCAAAGCAAGCCGCTGGAAAGCAGTGCGCCTGCCGCACCTGTTGTCGCGGTTGCTGTTGCACCCGCTGCCGCCTCCGCTGTTATTGCCGCCCCTGTCGCAGCAGCCGCACCTGCTGTTCCTGTTGCCGCCGCTGCCACTACTACTACCGTTGCTACTACTGTTGCTGCAATCCCTGTGGCTGCACCCGCGACAGCGCAGGCGCCTGTCACTCCGCCAGTCGCCAAAGCTTCACTGGCAACCAGTGATCCCGCTGTTTACCTGCAACTCGGCGCATTCAGTTCGCAAGCCGGGGCAGAAGCGTATCTGGACAAAATGCGCAGCAAACTCGGTGACACGGGCAGGATGCAACTCAAGCTGACAAGCAAAGATGGACTGGTGCGTGTGCATATCGGGCCGTATGCCAATCTGAGTGATGCGCGCAGCAGCGCGGATTCATTGGAGAGTAAGCTTGGATTCAAGCCGATGGTGAATTTGCCGTGATGTGGAGTGCGGCCTGCGTGTGTTGTTGGGGCTTCAGCCCCTTACAACCACGGCGCACTCCTTGCGGGTGTACACGTCGCCGCTTGTTTTAAAGCGCAGCATGTAGGTTGGGTTGAGCGTAGCGGAACCCAACATCAAAAACAACTTCGCCGGGGGGTGCCCGGCAGCAAGCGACTTTCTTTTGCTTCGCCAAAATAAAGTAGCCAAAGAAAAGACGACCCC
>DHIV01000041.1 GCA_002403995.1 Gallionella sp. UBA4737
CCGCGGTGGGGGCTGCCGCGGCTGCGCCGAACCGGCGTGTCGTTTTCTTTGTGGGGGATGGTGCTTTTCAAATGACCTGCCAGGACCTCTCGACCATGATCCGCTACGGCCACAAACCCATCATTTTTCTTCTCAACAACGACGGCTATACCATCGAGCGCGTGATCGTTGATCGGCCCTATAACGACATCCAGCCGTGGCGCTATCACAAGCTGGTGGAAGTGTTCGGCGGCGGGTTGGGCCTTGATGTTCACACTGAAGGTGAACTTGAAGATGCGCTGGATAAAGCCGCCATGGCGGACAGTCTGGTATTCATCGAAATTCACACCGGTCGGCTGGATTGTCCCGAAGCGCTACGCAGCGCGGGCCGGTCGATGGCCAAGATAAATCAACTGGTCTGAATCAGCTCGACTAAGCAAAAGCTCAGTGAAGGAGAAATGATGACCAGTACTACGGGCGACAGAAAAGACATCACCACGATGAAGGCGCTTGTGTTCCACGGGCCAAATAAATTGGCGCTGGAGGACAGGCCCAGGCCAAAGCTCAAAGAGGCGACGGACGCCATCGTTCGCATCACGACTACCACCATCTGCGGAACCGATCTGCATATACTCAAAGACGATGTGCCGACCATCGGCGACGGACGCATTCTCGGCCATGAAGGCGTGGGGATAGTCGAGGAGGCCGGAACAAGCGTATTGAATTATAAAAAAGGCGACAAAGTACTCATTTCCCTGATCACTTCCTGTGGCAGATGCGGCTTTTGCAAGAAAGCGATGTATTCCCATTGCAGCAATGGCGGCTGGCTGCTTGGCAACAAAATCGACGGCACGCAGGCCGAATACGTCAGAATCCCGTATGCCGATACCGGGCTGTACCGTCTGCCGCCCGAAGTCGATGATGAGGCGGCGGTCATGCTCAGTTGCATTCTGCCCACCGGCCTGGAATGCGGCACGTTGAACGGGCAAGTTAAACCGGGAGACATTGTTGCGATCATTGGCGCCGGTCCGGTCGGCCTGGCTGCGCTGCTCACCGCGCAACTCTACTCGCCCGCCGAAATTATCATGATCGATCTGGACGATAACCGGCTGGAGGTTGCGCGCTCATTCGGCGCGACACAGGTCGTAAACAGCGCGGATGGCAAGGCGGCACAACGGGTCATGGAACTGACGCAGGATGCCGGAGTGGACGTGGCTATCGAAGCGGTCGGCATCGCGGCGACCTTCGACATCTGTCAGGCGATCATCGCCCCCGGCGGGCGTATTGCCAACGTGGGCGTGCATGGCAAACCGGTCGAGCTGCACCTTGAAAAACTCTGGAGTTCCAATATCACGTTGACTACGCGCCTGGTCGATGCGGCCACGACACCGATGCTGCTCAGGATGGTCGAGTCGGGACGCCTAGCCGCGAAGAAACTTGTGAGCCACCGCTTTGAACTGCCGGAAATCCTGAAAGCGTATGACACCTTTGCCAATGCAGCGAAGGAGCATGCGGTGAAAGTGGTGGTCACAATTGGTGATGGTGCCAAGTGAAGCGCATTCAGCAAAGCGCGGTCGGGCAGATTGTTCTCTTGCGTCACGGCGAAAGCGTCTGGAACAAGGAAAATCTTTTCACCGGATGGACAGATGTCGATTTGTCCGAACACGGCAAAACAGAAGCAATCGAAGCCGGGCGTGTCCTGCAAGAGCATGGGTTTATCTTCGACATTGCGTTCACTTCCGTGCTGAAACGGGCGATATGGACGCTGTGGCTGGTGCTCGACAAGATGGATATGATGTGGATTCCCGTCCAGCGAGACTGGCGCTTGAACGAGCGGCATTATGGTGCGCTGCAGGGGCTGAACAAATCCGAGACGGTCAAGAAATTCGGTGAGGCGCAGGTCAAGTTCTGGCGGCGAAGCTATGGCACCCGTCCGCCCGCGCTCGACAAGAACGATCCGCGACATCCACGGCATGATGCGCGTTACAGTGCGCTCAGCCAGAATGAGATACCTGCAGCGGAATGTTTGAAAGATACTCTTGAACGCGTCTTGCCATGTTGGCAGGATCGGATCATGCCAGCGGTTCGTTCCGGGAAGCGCGTGTTGATCGTGGCTTATGGCAACAGCCTGCGTGCGCTGGTCAAGTATCTTGATGATGTGTCGGATGCCGATATTGTCGAGATGAACATTCCTACCGGCATCCCGCTGGTGTATGAACTGGATGAGGATATGAAACCGATCCGACACTATTATCTCGGGGATGCCGAACGAGTGCGAACGGCGATGCAAGCCAGTGCCGATCACGTTACTCTGAAACATCAGATGGAGGCGAGAGCATGAACGAACAATCACGAATCAGTCACCCGCTCTATGGTTTGCTCCCTGCCGACGTCGAAGGATTCGATTCCCTGGTCGAGCTGGCGCTGGACATGCGCTGGTCCTGGAATCACGCCACCGACGAAGTGTGGCGGCAGCTTGATCCTGTGCTGTGGGATCTGACGCATCACCCGTGCGATGTCCTGCAGACGGTTTCCCGCGACAAGTTGCGCAGCGCGCTGGCCGATCCGGCATTTCGCAAAAAGATAGACGACCTGCTGCTCGCCAAGAAGCAGGCGGCAGACGCGCCCGCGTGGTTCCAGCAAGCGCACCCGCAATCGCCGCTGAACTGTGTGGCGTATTTCTGCATGGAATTCATGCTGAGCGAAGCGTTGCCCATATACTCGGGCGGGTTGGGCAATGTGGCGGGCGATCAGCTCAAGGCCGCCAGCGATCTGGGTGTGCCAGTGATAGGTGTCGGACTGCTCTACCAGCAAGGATATTTTCGCCAGATCATCGACAAGGATGGCGCGCAGCAGGCGCTGTATCCGTATAACGATCCCGGCCAATTGCCGATCACCCCTTTGCGCAAACCGAATGGGGAGTGGTTGCGGTTGCAGGTCGCGCTACCCGGCTACTCGGTCTGGCTGCGCACATGGCAGGTTCAGGTCGGTCGCGTGAAACTGTACTTGCTGGATAGCAACGACGTGGCGAATTACCCCGCGCATCGGGGCATCACCAGCGAGCTGTACGGCGGCGGGCCGGAGTTGCGGTTGAAACAGGAGCTGGTGCTCGGCATAGGCGGGTGGCGCCTGCTTCACGAGCTAGGTCTCCAGCCGGAAGTCTGTCACCTGAATGAAGGCCATGCCGCTTTTGCCGTGCTGGAACGCGCGCGGAATTTCATGGTGGAAACGGGGCAGTCTTTTGATGCGGCGCTGGCCGTTACCCGTGCAGGAAATTTGTTTACCACCCACACGGCGGTCGCTGCCGGATTTGACCGTTTTTCTCCGGCGCTCATCGAACAATACCTCGGCACTTACGCCGTACAAAAGCTCGGCATATCACGCCACGATTTGCTGGCGCTGGGGCGCCAGAACCCTAACGACGCTTCGGAACCATTCAACATGGCTTATCTGGCGATACGCGGTAGCGGCGCGGTAAACGGTGTGAGTAGTCTGCACGGTCGGGTGAGCCGCCATTTGTTCGAGCCGCTCTTTCCGCACTGGCCGACTGAGGAAGTGCCTGTCGGCCACGTCACCAATGGCGTCCACATGCCAACATGGGACTCCCCAGAGGCGGACGGTCTTTGGACGGAAGCATGTGGCAAGGATCGCTGGCTGGGAGAAACGGAGACGCTGGGACAGGCCATACGCTGCGCTTCCGACGCCAGGCTCTGGCAATTCCGAACTGCCTCCAGCAAATCGTTTGTTGAATACGTCCGCGAACGATTGTCCCGGCAACTCGCCGGCTCGGGCTTGCCTCCCGAATCCGTTGACGAAGCGAAACATCTGTTTGATCCCAACACATTGACGCTGGGTTTCGCGCGCCGTTTTGCCAGCTACAAAAGACCGAATCTGCTGCTGCATGACCCGGAACGATTGTTGCGGTTATTGACCAATCCGCAACGCCCGGTGCAACTCATCATGGCGGGCAAGGCTCACCCGGAGGATAAGGCAGGCCAGGCGTTGATCCAGCAATGGACGCAATTCATCCGGCGACCCGAAGTGCGCCCCCATGTGATCTTCCTGAGTGACTACAACATGCTGTTGAGCGAGTACCTTGTGCAAGGCGTGGATGTCTGGATCAATACCCCCAGACGCCCGTGGGAAGCAAGTGGAACCAGCGGCATGAAAGTGCTGGTCAATGGCGGCATCAATCTGTCTGAACTGGATGGCTGGTGGGCTGAAGCCTACACACCGGAAGTGGGGTGGGCGTTGGGCGACGGCAAGGAACATGGCGACGATCCCGCATGGGATGCCAACGAAGCCGAGGCACTCTACGAATTGCTGGAACGCGAAGTCATTCCTGAGTTCTACACGCGCGATGAACAAGGCATCCCCACTGCCTGGGTGAGCCGCATGCGGGAAAGCATGGCGCAGCTCACGCCACGCTTTTCCGCCAACCGCACGGTGCGCGAATACACCGAACAACACTACCTTCCGGCAACCTCAGCTTATCTTGCACGCGCTGCCGACAAAGGCAAACTCGGCGTGGACATGGTCAATTGGCGGCATGATCTGGAACAAAAATGGGGCGCGCTGCGCTTTGGCGAAGTGATGGTCGAGACGGTTGGAGAGCGACACATATTTGAAGCTCAGGTCTATCTCGATGATCTTGATCCGGAAGCGGTGCGGATTGAACTTTACGCGGATGGTGACGCGCCGGAGCGGGTGAAAATGAAGCGCGTGCGGCAACTGGTGGGCGCAATCAACGGCTACGCTTATCGGGCGGAAGTGCCTGCAACCTGCCCAGCGACAGACTATACGGCGCGACTCATACCGCACCACGAGGGCGTGGCGGTTCCACTCGAAGCCTCTCGAATTCTATGGCAGCGGTGATTCAATCTCGAGAGGTGTCCTTGAACCCGGCGGCATACCATTGGCCTATATCTCGCGAAACGATAGACAAGGGAGTGAACCATTGAGTGCCGTTGCGCAACCGTTGACCACCGAAGACGACGACCCGCTGTCTCCATGGTGGATACGCGCTGTACTGATTGTGATGGTGTTTGGCTTTGCCGGGCTGATCACGATCACGATGCTCGCCTACCGCAATGCCCCGCCGATTCCCGCGCAGGTGGTGGATGCTCAGGGCGTAATGGTATTCAGCGGCGACGACGTCCGCGACGGCCAGGCGGTCTTTCTCAAGTACGGTCTGATGGACAACGGCAGTATCTGGGGGCACGGTGCCTATCTTGGTCCGGATTTCTCGGCCGAGGCGTTGCATCGCATGGGGGAGGACACCGCCGAGGCAATCGCACAACAACACTATCAGCAGCCTTTGGCCGTGTTGACGTCGTCGCAACAGGCAGCAGTCCGCGCCGAAACGGCGGTGGCACTCAAAACCAATCGTTATGACACCGCCACCGCAATGCTGCATTTGACCGCGCCGGAAACTGTGAGCTATCGCCAGCAGATCAGCTACTGGACCGACTACTTCCGCCATCCGTCGCGCAACGGTGGTCTAAAGGCTGACCTCATCACCGATCCGACCGAGCTGCGCCAGATCGCCGCTTTCGTCACGTGGGCGGCCTGGGCGTCGGTGGCCGTTCGTCCCGGCGAGGGCTATTCCTATACCAACAATTTTCCGTATGACCCGAGTGTCGGCAATCTACCCACGCCCGGCACGCTGCTGTGGAGCGCGCTGAGCCTGATGGTGTTGTTGGCTGGCATTGCGACGGTGCTGCTGGCATTCGGGAAGTTCGATTACCTGGGTTGGATCACACGTGGCCATCATGTGCACCCGCACCTCCTGCCGGGGCGATCCAGCCGGGGGCAGAACGCGCTGGTGAAATTCTTGGTGGTCGTGGCGTTGCTGTTGCTGGCGCAGTCATTGGTGGGCGGCGCAGTCGCTCATTACCGCGCCGACCCGGGCAGTTTCTATGGCTTCCATCTGGAGCGCATTTTCCCTAGCAACCTGATGCGCACCTGGCATTTGCAACTGGCGATCTTCTGGATCGCTACCGCCTACGTTGCCGCGGCGCTGTTCCTCGGCCGCTCGGTGCGCACCGACGAGCCACGCTGGTTCGCCGGCTGGGTGCACGTGCTGTTCGCCGCGTTCGCGGTGGTGATCGGCGGCAGTCTGCTGGGCGAGTGGCTGGGTATCTCGCAACAGCTCGGTCAGTGGTGGTTCTGGCTGGGCAACCAGGGTTGGGAGTATCTGGAACTCGGCCGGCTGTGGCAATACCTGCTCGTGGCAGGTTTGTTGGTGTGGTTTGCGCTGCTATGGAAATTAGTGCGGCCGAACACGCTGGCGGAGCCGGCGTCGAAGCCGATTGTAAAGATGTTCCTGGTGGCCGCGCTGGCGATCCCGGTTTTCTATGTGCCGGCCCTGTTTATCGGCGCCAAGACCAACTACACGGTGGTCGATACGTGGCGCTTCTGGATCATCCATTTGTGGGTAGAAGGCTTCTTCGAATTCTTCGCCACGACGGTGGTGGCACTGACGTTCTATCAACTCGGCCTGACCCGCAGCAATGTCGCGCTGCGCGTGATCTATCTCGATGCCATCCTGTACTTCTTCGGTGGCCTGATTGGCACTGGCCACCATTGGTATTTCACCGGCCAAACCAACGTCAACATGGCGCTATCGGCGCTGTTCTCGGTACTCGAGGTGGTTCCGCTAACGTTGCTTACCCTGGATGCATGGGACTTCATTCGTACCACACGCGGTGACTGCGATGTGTGCGGCAAGGCGATAGCGATACCGCACAAGTGGACGTTCTATTTCCTGATGGCGGTGGGCTTCTGGAACTTCGTGGGGGCCGGTATTTTCGGTTTTCTGATCAACCTGCCGATCGTCAGCTACTACGAGGTTGGCACCCTACTGACACCGAACCATGGCCACGCCGCGCTAATGGGCGTCTTCGGCATGCTGGCGATCGCGCTGATGGTGTTCGTACTGCGCCAGACCAGCGATGATGCGCACTGGGTGGGCATCGAGAAATACGTCAAGGTCGCCTTCTGGGGCACCAACATCGGCCTGGCGCTGATGGTGACGATGAGTTTGTTTCCCGGCGGAGTGCTGCAAGTCTGGGACGTGGTTCAGCACGGGTACTGGCACGCGCGCAGCCTTGACTACATCGGGAGCGAGCGGTCGCGCCTGATCGAATGGCTGCGACTGCCTGGCGACCTGGTATTCATCCTGTTCGGCGCCGTGCCATTGGTGATCGCATCGATCAAAGGCTATCTCGGCGTGCGCGCTGCGGATCGGAGAGAGTGTGAATTTCGATATACTGATGATGGCGGCATGACCGGCCAGCTACGGCAAGAGCATGAAGACAACTGAACGACCGCTCCATGATTACGTGGCGGATGTCTGCGAACACACCGAAGTTCGGAGAGGGATTCCATTGCCGTTGGGGACCTCTGAATCTGAGGGAGGAGTCAACTTTGCCTTGTTCAGCCGTCACGCCAGCCGCGTTCGGCTCGAGTTGTTTGATCAGCACGCGGACGCAACACCGGCCAGGGTTGTTGATTTCGATCCGGCGCGCAACCGCACGGGGGATGTGTGGCACCTATGGCTTAAAGGGATACGCCCCGGCCAACTCTATGCCTACCGGGTGGATGGCCCGTATCAACCAGAAAAAGGACATCGTTTCAATTTCAACAAGCTGCTTCTGGATCCCTTTGCGACAGCGATCTCTCCGTTGCCCGATTGGGATTTTGGCGCGGTGCGTGGATACAATCCGGATGCGCCAGAGCAGGACCTGGTTTTTTCGAAAGTGGATGATGCCGGTGCCATGCCGAAATGTGTGTTCACTCACGAGCACTTCCACTGGCATGATGACCGGCCGCCCAGGCATCCCTGGTCCAAGACCGTGATTTATGAAACGCATGTGCGCGGTTTCACCATTCATCCCAGCTCCGGCGTGGAGCATCGCGGCACGTATCGCGGCCTGATGGAGAAGATTCCCTATTTGAAAGAACTGGGTGTGACAGCCGTGGAATTGATGCCGGTACACGAGTTCAACGAAGGCCAGATACCACGCACCAATCCGCAAACAGGCAAGCCGCTCAGAAATTACTGGGGCTACGATCCCGTGGCCTTCTTTGCGCCGAAAGCATCCTACAGCAGCGCCGGCGGCCTGGGCCAGCAGACGCTGGAATTCAAGGAAATGGTGCGGGCGCTCCATCATGCCGGCATCGAAGTGATCCTGGATGTCGTGTTCAATCACACGGCGGAGGGAAACGAACTGGGCCCGACATTGTGCTTTCGCGGGATTGATAACGCGATTTTTTACATGCTGGCGTCAGACAAACGCTACTACAAGAACTACACGGGCACGGGCAACACCATCAATGCCAACCATCCCGTGGTGCGGGATCACATCATGGGTGCGTTGCGTTACTGGGTGTTGGAGATGCATGTGGACGGGTTCCGCTTTGATCTGGCTTCGGTTCTTGGGCGCGACGGCAGCGGCAAGCTGCTGGCCGATGCTCCGCTGCTCGAATGGATCGCCGAGGATTCGATCCTGAGGGACGTGAAAATCATCGCCGAGGCATGGGATGCCGCAGGTGCATACGAGGTGGGCAGTTTCTCGGAACGGCGCTGGGCGGAGTGGAATGGCCGCTACCGGGATGATATCCGGCGCTTCTGGCGCGGAGATGACGGGATGCTAGGCCTGTTCGCCAGCCGCATCTGCGGCAGCGCCGACATCTATGCCAAGTCCGGCAAGGGTCCCGAGGGCAGCATCAATTTCATCACCTGCCACGACGGCTTTACCCTGAACGACCTGGTGAGTTATCGCGACAAGCACAATGAAGCAAACGGAGAAAACAACCGCGACGGAACCAATGAAAATTTCAGCGAGAATTTCGGCGCGGAAAGTGCGACCACGGATGTAGGGATCGAGGCATCACGCAAAACCCAGATCAAGAATTTTTTGCTGACCCTGCTGATCTCGCGCGGCGTGCCGATGCTGCTCGGTGGTGACGAGTTTCGCCGCACGCAAGGCGGCAACAACAACGCCTACTGCCAGGATAACGAGACCAGCTGGCACGACTGGCACTATCTGGAACAGCACAGGGAAGTTTTCCGCTTCACCCGTGGCATGATCGCCTTTCGTCGTGCCCATCCGGTTCTGAGCAAGGAGCAATTCTATTCGGACGCGGAGATACGTTGGTTTGGCGCGCACGGAGGATTGCCCGGCTGGGCCGGCCCGAAAGCAAAACAGTTTGCCTGCCTGATCCATGAAGATGCGCAGCGCGCCCTGTATCTGATGTTCAATGCCGGCGACGAAGCGATAGATTTTGTACTGCCTCCGCCAGCGCAAGGCGCGCAATGGCATCAGGCCGTGGATACCTCGCGCGCAGCGCCGCAGGATATGTTTGCCGAGGGTGAAGAGCCGCAACTGGAATACCCGCAAACTTATCTACTGGCCCCCCGATCCAGCGCGATACTTCTGGCTCGATGAACGAACCACCAACAAAAGGAGTTGACCATGGAAATTGCTTTTCACGGCGCCGATCGGGGCGTCACCGGCTCCTGCCATTTGGTAAGCTGCGCCGGCAAAAAGATATTGATCGACTGCGGGCTGTATCAGGGCGGCCGCGAGCTGGATGAAGAGAACAGTGAGCATTTCGGTTTTGATCCAAAAGAAATTGATTTTGTGCT
>DHIV01000017.1 GCA_002403995.1 Gallionella sp. UBA4737
GCGGCTTTATCGCGTAACCCAACACCCATTCGTCGGGTTACGGCGCAAAAACTGCGCCTAACCCAACCTAATGACTTATTTCCTCTGTTCCATCATTTCAATAAATCGGTCAAACAATCCATCTACATCATGCGGCCCCGGACTCGCTTCGGGATGGCCCTGAAAACAGAACGCGGGTTTGTCGGTCAGCTCAAAGCCCTGCAGTGTGCCGTCGAACAGTGACACATGTGTGACGCGCGCATTCTTCGGCAGCGTCGCCGCGTCCACCGCAAAGCCGTGGTTCTGGCTGGTGATCATCACGCGCTTGGTCTGCATGTCCTGCACCGGATGGTTCGCGCCGCGGTGGCCGAACTTCATCTTCATCGTTTTGCCACCCACTGCGATCCCCATGATCTGGTGGCCGAGACAGATGCCGAACAGCGGCACGCCGGCTTCGATAAATTTTTTTGTCGCGTTGATCGCGTAATCGCATGGCTCCGGATCGCCTGGGCCGTTGGACAGGAACACCCCGTCCGGCTCCATCGCCAGCACTTCCTTCGCGGCGGTCTGCGCGGGCACCACGGTGATGCGGCAGCCGCGCTCGGCCAGCATGCGCAGGATGTTGCGCTTCATGCCGAAGTCGTAAGCCACCACATGGAATTTCGTATGCTCCGCTTCCGGATAGCCGATGCCCAGCTCCCACTCGCGCTTCGTCCAGGTATAGGATTTCGTGCAGCTGACTTCCCTGGCCAGATCCATGCCCTCCAAGCCGGCAAAACCGCGCGCCGCTTCCAGTGCCGCCGCCTCGTCCGTGCCGGTCGCGATGCAGCCGTTCTGCGCACCCCTAGAGCGCAGGATGCGCGTCAGCTTGCGCGTATCGATCCCGGCGATCGCCACGACATTGTTGGCTTTCAGGTAATCCGGCAACGATTGCGTGCTGCGGAAGTTGCTCACCGTCATCGAAAGGTCGCGTATCACCAGGCCGCTGGCAAATACCTGGCGCGATTCCATGTCCTCGGCGTTCACGCCGACGTTGCCGATGTGCGGATAAGTCAGCGTGACGATCTGCTTGCAATACGAAGGGTCGGTGAGGATCTCCTGATAGCCGGTCATCGCGGTATTGAACACCACCTCGCCGACACTGCTGCCGGAAGCCCCGATGGCAATGCCGCGAAATACCGTACCATCGGCTAATACTAAGATGGCTGGCTTCGTCTGCGACACTGGATGCTCCCGAGAGGTATGACATAAAGAAGCGGGAAGAACCGAACCGTTCAACCCGCTTTTGATAGACGCGCATTATAGCGGATTAGAGGGGGGGTATCAAATGCTTGTGTGCGTGATTGCAGTCGGGCTTGAGTGCGGGCGATGCCCATAAATCAATTTTCATCCATGCCGACATTGAGTAGACTGTACACATGTTCTATGTCGACCTCTTCTCAGCCCTGACCCGCCACAACGTGGACTATCTGCTCATCGGCGGACTGGCCGTGTCGCTGCACGGCGTGGAGCGCGCAACGATGGATGTGGACATCACCGTCGCCATGAATCCGGAAAATCTGGCCTCCTTGATCGAAACAGCCAAAGAACTCAGGCTCACCCCGGTACTACCCGTCCCGCTGGAAGCGCTGGGCGATCTGAAATTGCTCAGACAATGGCACGCAGAACGCAACCTCGAAGCCTTTGCACTGCGCGCCCCGGAGCTGGCTGGCGTGACCGTGGATGTGCTGCTGTTTCCTCCCGTGGAATTTGCCGGCATGGCACACCGCGCCGTGGAGTTTAACGTCGCCAACACCCCCATCCGCGTCGTTTCCATAGATGACCTGATCGCGCTCAAGCAAGCTGTTGGCCGTCCTATAGACCTTTCCGACATCGAACACCTGAAACGGATCAAAGCGCTATGAGCCAACCCTTCCCCTCCGGTGACCGCACCTACCATGTCAGCGACGAACGACTGCGCGTATTCCGGATGCTCACCCCGGAGCAAAAGCTGCGCTGGGTAGAAGAACTGGCGACTTTTTTGAGGCTGGCAAAAATTGGTCGCGAAAAGCCGCAGGATATTTCAAAACGAAGCCTATCAGAATGATATAAGGGCTCCGTCCTTTCGTCGCTGAGATTATTAAATACCTACAATGAAATTAACATCATTTGAGAATGAAATAGTTGATAGCTTGCTCTGGCAAATCAAGGTGTTCAAAGAGCGACACGTAACAGAGAGGGCAACAAAAAGAATCTTAAGGGCTAGTCTTCGTAGGATTAAGCACAGGCTAGCTGGCCATAGTGTAGAAAGCGAAAGCGCATCATCTACTGATGATGATCATGCTGTACCAGTGAAAGTGATAATAAAAATCCTTATGGATAGTCCTGAACTAACTAAAGATATTATTGTGGAAACGCTAAGTAACTTTTATGTGTCTGTAACAATTTCAAAACATGAACATATTGCTGTTTTGAAAAAAAAAGGGTTAGAAAGTGATATGCCGAGTAACTGGAATCGTGTCGATCCTTACGCACGTTATAAATATGCAGGGATAGAAATAATTGAAAACCAATAATCTAACAATCAACTTAAGTCGTTCATGCTCGCTCACTGGGATGTTCAATAGCGTTGCTTTTTCGCGCCCCCTTAGCAAAACGTTGACCCTCAGCTTTGTCACTGTTCTGTGATCACAATTTATAATCACAAACGACCAAATTAAAACGTAATCCGCAATCCCAAAACAATGAAACACTCATACGACGTAGAAGAAGCGAATTTTGATGAACTGGTCGTGGCGCGCTCGCATGACGTGCCGGTGCTGCTCGATATCGGAGCGGAGTGGTGCAGCCCCTGCCTGGTGCTGGGGCCGATGCTGGAAAAGCTGGCGAAGGAATACGCCGGCAAGTTCGTGCTGGCGAAGGTGGATGCCGACGAGAACATGCGCATCGCCGGGCGGCACAAGGTACGCGGTTTCCCGACGGTGATCGCATACAGCCGCGGACAGGAGACCGCCCGCTTCCACAGCGCACAGCCTTTGCACTTCCTGCGCAGTTTTATCGACAAGCTGATCGAGCATCACGCCGCAAATAGCACCGAAGGTGCACAGCAAGCGGATTGATCGTGCCGCATGAGGTTTGATCGCTGCTGATCGTCCCTGCGATCGCGCTGGTCGCTGTCAGTCACGAACCTTGGCCATTTGGAAGCTGCCCATAATCAATGCAGCGCTTATGAAAGAGCACCTGATATGTTTGAAGTCATCGTTTTGGCTGTTGCACTAAGCATGGACGCCTTTGCCGTTTCCATCGGGCTGGGTTCCAAAGGGAACGCCCGCGGTCTGGGGCTGAAGGCGGGCCTGTTCTTCGGTGCATTCCAGGCATTGATGCCCTTCATCGGCTATCTTGGTGGCAAGGGAGTTCTGGGCTGGGTGGATGCCTATGCCCGCTGGATCGCGTTCGGATTGCTGGCGCTGATCGGCGCGAAGATGATCTACGAAGGCCTGCAAGAAGGCATAGAAGAAGACATCGCCGCGATCACCAACAAGATGATGCTGCTGCTGGCCATCGCGACCAGCATCGATGCGATGGCCGCGGGCTTCAGCCTGACGCTGCTCGACATCAATGCCTGGCTGGCCTGCCTCATCATCGGCGTGACGACTTTCGTATTCAGCTGGGTTGGCGTGCAGATAGGCAAGAACAGCGGCACCTGGCTGGAAAGCAAGGCGGAGATCTTCGGCGGGGTGGTGCTGATCCTGATCGGGATCAGGATGCTGGCTGTTTAGCCTTGCCGGTGTCGGAAGCCAGCGCTGTCTAGTTGCGGCAAGATGCAACTAATGATAAAGCCAAACCACCCTGCAAAACTGGCTCACCCTTGCGACAAACTCCCCAGCTCCTTGCCGCACTGCTTGCAGAACTTTTCTGCTTCCCCGCAGCTTGCCCCGCACGCAGGGCACGACTTGCTGCTGCCGGTCGTGCCGAGTTGTTCGGTTGCGGAAGTAAATGCAGCCGTCAGCGAAGCAGACTGGCCAAGGACGGCCATGACCACCCATACTGCACAGGCAATTATCGCAATGACAAACACCCAGTTATAGATGTTGTTCAACGACGCATCCATCATCGGCTTGAGTAACAACAGCACCACCGAATAGGCTGCAGCGACAACGATCAGGGTGACCACGGGAAGAATCAAATGCTGCAGGAATGACCATCGCCCGCCGTGTTGTTGCAGCGCAATGGTCGAACGCCGGCCGAGCATCCAGAATGCAGCCAGCGCCATGCCGTAACCCAGAAATCGCACCAGATGTGCCGCGCTCAGCTTGCCGCTGATGATGGTTGTCTTTGCAAACAGTTCCATGCTGCCGATGGCAGTGGCCAATACCAGCGCCACCAAAATGACCGCCAAATAGCGGCCCATCCAGCTCCAGTCGATCTTTGTAGGTGTGTCTGTTTTCATTTTCGCGCTTCCTTAGGTTAACAAATTAACGGTTCAATTCAATCCCAGCACATCCTGCATGTCATACATACCCGCCGGATTTTTTTTCAGAAAACGCGCGGCACGCAGCGCACCCTGCGAAAAAGTAGCGCGGCTGCTGGCTTTGTGGGTGATCTCGATGCGCTCGCCGATGCCCGCGAACAGCACGGTATGATCGCCGACGATGTCGCCGCCGCGTACCGTGGCGAAACCGATGGTGGAAGGATCGCGCTCACCGGTGATACCCTCGCGGCCATACACGGCGCATTGCGCGAGATCGCGCCCCAGGGTTTTCGCGATCACCTCGCCCATGCCCAGTGCGGTGCCGGATGGCGCATCGACCTTGTGGCGGTGATGCGCCTCGATGATCTCGATGTCGTAACCTTTGCTCAGCACGCGCGACGCGGTCTCCAGTAATTTGAACACCAGGTTCACGCCCACGCTCATGTTGGGCGCGAACACGATGCCGATGTGTTGCGCCGCCGCGCCGAGTTGCGCCTTTTGCTGCGCGTTCAGACCGGTGGTGCCGACCACCATGTTCACGCCGAGCTTGCGGCAGATATCGAGGTGATGCAGCGTGCCTTCGGGACGGGTGAAATCGATCAGCACGTCCGCGCCCTGCAGCGCCGCCGCCACATCCGCGCAGATCTTCACGCCGCACGGCGCGCCGATCAGCTCTCCGGCATCCTTGCCGAGCAGCGCGCTGCCGCCGTGTTCCAGCGCAGCATGCAGCACCAGATCATCAGCCTGTGACACACCTTCCAGCAGGGTGCGCCCCATGCGTCCGCTGCTGCCGGCGATGGCGATCTTGATCTTTCCCATGTTCTATCCTTTATTCTCGTCAGCTTTCGCCGGCACCGGTTCCACAGGCTGGCTGCCATCCACGATGCGCATCAGATTCTCGCCCTCGAAATAAAGCGTCAGGTTTTGACTTTCAACCAATTTACCGCGGTGTTCCAGACGATACGCATAATCCCAGCGGTTGCCGTGAAACACATCGTTGATCATCGGCGTGCCCAGCACATAGCGCACCTGCGGCTTGGTCATGCCGAGCTTCAGCTTTTCACGCATATCAAACGTCACGAAATTTCCCTGGCGGATGTCCATCTTGTATGGTGTTAACAAGGGTATGTAGAAGTCGCTGCACGAAGCCAGCAGCAGGGAAAGCAAAATAATCTTGATACGCATGACATTCCTAATCGATATTCAAATTCAACGCATGATACCTCAAGCGGCCACGCCCAACATTTCGGCCGCATGCTTGCGCGTTGTCTCGGTGATCTTTACGCCGCCCAGCATGCGCGCGATCTCCTCGACGCGTTGCTCGCCATCCAGCACGGTGATGTGGCTCAGCGTAACGCCATTTTCCACCGTCTTGCTCACTTGCCACTGCTGGTCTGCCGCCGCCGCGACTTGCGGCAAATGCGTGACGCACAACACTTGGTAGGACTTGCCCAGTTTTTTCAGCAAGTGCCCGACGATCTCCGCGACGCGCCCGCCGATGCCGCTATCCACTTCATCGAAGATCAGCGTCGGCACGCTGGCGACCTGGGAGGTGGCAACCTGGATCGCCAGGCTGATGCGCGACAACTCGCCGCCCGACGCGACCTTGGCCAGGCTGCGCGGCGGCACGCCCGGATTCGCGGCAACCTGGAACTCGATCGTCTCCAGACCAAACGCATTTCCTTCGGCCAGCGGCAGCAATGCCACCGCGAAACTGCCGCCCGGCATCGCCAGCGTCTGCAGCGCCGCGGTGATCTCGCGCGCCAGTTTGACGGCGGATTTTTTGCGCGCCGCAGTCAATTTCTGCGCCGCAGCAAGATAACCTTGCTGCGCGGAATTTTCCTGCTGCTCCAGTTCGGCCAGGTCGGCATCGCCGCCCAGTTCCGCCAGGCGCGCCACGATGCGCTGCAAGGCCTCGTTCAATTGCTCCGGTGCGACGCGATATTTGCGCGCCGCATCCATCACGCTCTGGATGCGCTGTTCCTGTTCGCGCAGCCGCTGCGGGTCGGTATCCAGACGCTGCTGATAATGGCGCAGCGCATAGACGGCCTCCTGCAATTCTGCCTGCGCGCTTTCCAGCATCTGCAGTGTTTCACCCAGGCTGGCATCATGTGTGATGCCCTCGCGCAACCGCACCGTCAATGCATTGAGTTGCGCCAGCAACGCGTTATCCGCTTCGCTCAGCGTCTCGATGCCGAATGCCGCAGTCTCCAGCAGGCTCGCGGCATGAGCCAGCCGCGCATGGTCCTCCTGCAAGGCTTGCCACTCCGCCGCGTCAAAACCCAAGCCTTCCAGCTCGTTGCGCTGAAACTGCAACAACTCGCGCTCGGCGATCACCGCTTCAGCATTCTCGCTCAGGCTGATGCGGCGGCGGCGCAATGTCTGCCAATCGCGATACAAGGCTGCGACCTGCTCCGCGGTGGCTGCCACGCCCGCATAACCATCCAGCAACGCGCGCTGCGTGTCGGGACGCAGCAGCGATTGATGAGCGTGCTGTCCGTGTATATCCAGCAATTGGTCGCCTGCTTCGCGCATCTGCTGCAGGGTGGCGCTGCGCCCGTTGATGAAGCCGCGCGAGCGCCCGCCGGAATCCAGCACGCGGCGCAGCAGACACACGCCCGCATCGCCTTCCAGTTCCTGTTCAAGCAACCATGACTGCAAATTCGGCAACCCGCTCACATCGAACCCGGCGGCGATCTCGGCGCGCTCGCAGCCGTTGCGCACCATGCCCGCATCGCCGCGTTCGCCGAGCGCCAGCGACAGCGCATCGATCAGGATCGACTTGCCCGCGCCGGTCTCGCCGGTCAGCGCGGTAAAGCCCGCGGAGAAATCCAGTTCAAGCGAGGAGACGATGACGAAATCGCGGATGGCCAAGAATTTCAGCATTGATCTGGGAATTCCAACATTTACAACGTCTGGTTCCA